>JAEWBL010000090.1 GCA_023391175.1 Pseudomonadota bacterium | reverse complement strand
TTGAACGACAGGGCACGGGCGATCGAGATCACGTGCCCGCCGTAGATCAGCCGGCGGCCGAAGCGGCCCTGCCCTTCGGTGAACTGGTTGAAGTGCACCTTGGCCGTGTTCTGGTAGAGGCGGGTGGCGATCATGTGCTCCGCCTCCTCCACCGTCATGCCGTCCACATGGTCGATGCGCTCGCCCACCGCATAGTCGCTGAAGCGGGCGGTCGAGCCGGAGAGGTCGAAGCGCCAGCCTTCGATATCCAGCACCGGCACGGCACCGCCGAGGGCGTCGGGCGCCAGCGCGGCCGGAAGGGTGGGCACCACCGGCTCCGGCGCGGGCAGGGACGGGTCTGCCTTGCGCACCATCACCCAGCGCACATAGTCCAGCACCTCGGTGCCGTCCTGGTTGAAGCCCACGGAGCGGACATAGACGACGCCGCTCTGGCCGTTGGAATTCTCCCTGAGGCCGATCACCTCGGAGACGGCGGTGAGGGTGTCACCCGGATAGACCGGGGCAAGGAAGCGTCCGCCCGCGTAGCCGAGGTTGGCCACTGCGTTGAGCGAGATGTCCGGCACCGTCTTGCCGAACACCGTGTGAAACACGAGCAGGTCGTCCACCGGCGCGGCGGGATAGCCGATCTCCTGGGCAAACGTATCGGCCGACTGGACCGCGAAGCGGGTGCCATACAGGGCGCTGTAGAGGCTCACGTCGCCCACCGTGACGGTCCGCGGCGTTGCGTGGCGGATCACCTGGCCGACGCTGAAATCCTCGAAGAAATTGCCCCGGTTGGTCTTGCTCATCTAGGGTCCCCCCGTTTGTCGGCGCATGTTGCAGAGGGCGTGGGTGCGACGCAACAGGCCGAAGGGACAAGGTGCCGAATTGCGGCCGGAATGCCGGTTCGGCTTGACGCATGCCCCCCTCATGGTCCTCATGGGGGCATTCCGGTGGGGTGCTGGGCCGCTCCGGAGGGCGCAGCGGAAAGAGGGGGCGTTCGTGTCGGGTTCGGCGAGCCAGAATCTGTCGTTTCAGGCCATGATCTTCACGGCCTGCCTGTTCCCCTTCTACATCCTCGCCGCGACGCTCACCAACTCGGCGGCGATCCTCACCGATCTGCTTGCCACCTCCTTCGACCTCACGGCGCTCACCGCCTGCTGGCTGGTGCTGAAGCTCGCCCACAAGGCGCACGCGGGCAAATATGCCTATGGCCTCGGCAAGCTGGAAAACCTTGCCGAACTGATGATCGCGCTGTTGCAGACCATCCTGGTGGTCATCGCCGGTACCCGCGCCATCATCCGCGTGATGCACCCGGAGGGCGTGGACGGCGCCGAGCTAGGCCTCTTCGTGGCGGCCCTGGCGGTGATCGGCAACGTGATCCTGAACCGCAAGGCGACCCGCCTCGCCCACGAGACCCATTCGCCGGTGCTGGCCGCTCAGGCCCGCGTGCACCTCGTCTCGGCCATCGCCTCGGGCTCGGTGTTCACGGTCACGGTGATCCTGTCGATCTTCAACAACATCCCGATCCTGTACTACCTCGACCCGATGGGCTCGTTCGTCGTCATCGGGTTCATGATCTACAACATCTATGCCATGCTCTCGAACTCGGTGGCCTCCCTGCTCGACCAGGCCATCGACGAGGCGGGGCAACTGCGCATCCTCAAGGTGCTGACCACCCACTTTGACGACTTCGACGAACTGGGCGACATCCGCACCCGCCAGTTCGGCGGCAAGATGTTCGTGGAGCTGCATCTCGGCTTCGAGAGCGACTGGACCGTGGCCCGCGCCCGCGCCGTGGTGGCCAAGCTCACCGAGTCGGTGAAGCGGGAATTCCGCGAGGCGGGCGACGAGGTGGATGTCTCCATCGTCCTCATGCCGGGCCACGCCGCAGCGGCCGAGGCGACGGCGGCCTGATCCGCCGTCAGGCCTTTCAGGCGCCCTCCGCGCCGGCGATCTCAGTGCTCGGAGAGCACCACATCGTCCGACCACTCGCCCTCGACTTCCTTGACGATGGCCTGGCCGCAGATGACACGGCCCTGCGCGGTGTCGAAGGTCAGCGTCGGCGCGCCGTGCAACTGCCAGCCCCGGTTGAGGGCAGCGGACACGCGCTTGCAGAAGGCGGCGTCGTCAGGGCCGGTGAGATAGCGATAAAGCTTCATGGGTCAGTCCCCTTAAGGTGTCAGAGCCGCGCGCCGATGCGGCGGGCAACGGCATCACGCCTGTCCTGAAAGCCCTGCGTCCGCCCCCGCACCTCGTCCACGAGGCGCGGATCCTCCTTGTCGCGGGGCGGGAAGGGCGGTTCGGGCTGGTATTCGATGGCGAGGGCGATGCGCCGCGCCTCATCCTCGCTGGCGAGCTCGCGCGCCAGCGCCAGAGCCAGGTCGATGCCGGAGGAAACGCCAGCGCCGGTGAAGCGATTGCGGTCGATCACCACCCGTTCCTCCACCGGGATGGCACCGAGATGGGCCAGCTGCGGCAGAGATAGCCAGTGGCAGGTGGCGCGGTAACCCTTGAGCAGTCCCGCCGCGCCAAGGATCAGCGAGCCAGTGCAGACCGACGTTACATAGCGCGCGCCGGCGGCCATCTCCTGCAGGAAGCCGAGGGTTTCCCGATCTTCCATCAGTTCGAGCTGCCCCGGCCCGCCGGGCACGAACAGCACGTCGCAGCCGTGGATTTCCTTGAAGGCGGCCGTCGGCATGATGGCAAGGCCTGCCACGTCCTTCACCGGCCTGGTGCTCGCCTTCCAGGCGATGTCGATCTTCGCGCCGGGAAGGCGTGCGAACACCTCGAACGGCCCGGTCAGGTCGAGCTGCGCCATGTCCGGATAAGCAACCATGACGATGTGCAGAGGGGCGGGCCTGGCCGGTGCAGACGTGTCCATGGCGCGCTCAGACGCGGGCGGCGATGGCGTCGGCCAGCGCGACGGTCCGCTTGGCCATCTCCGCATGCAGCAGCTCCACCATGCGGCCGTCGAGGGTGATGACGCCCTTGCCGGCGTTCTCGGGCAGCGCGAAGGCGGCGATGATCGCCCGGGCGCGGGCCACGTCGGCCTCCGGCGGGCTGAAGGCGATGTTGCAGGGCTCGATCTGGCTCGGATGGATGAGCGTCTTGCCGTCCATTCCGAACTCGACGCCCTGGGCGCATTCGGTCTTGAAGCCGTCGAGGTCCTGGAACTGATTCCACACCCCGTCGAGTACATCGACGCCATAGACGCGGGCGGCGGCCACCACGAGGCTCAGCCACCCCACCATGGGTGCGCGGCCCGGCACCAGCGCGGCGCGGGTTTCCTTGGCGAGGTCGTTGGTGCCCAGCACGAACACAGAGAGACGGGTGAGCGGGTCCTGCGCGGCGGCGGCGATGGACTTGATGTCGAGGATCGCCAGTGGCGTCTCGATCATCGCCCAGACCCGGGTGGTGGCGGGCACGTCCAGCGCCTTGAGGCGGCGGCCGACGGTGACGAGCTGCTCCACCGACTGCACCTTCGGCAGCAGGATCGCGTCGGGCGTGGCGGATGCGGCGGCTTCCAGATCATCCGGCCCCCACGGCGTGTCGAGGCCGTTGATGCGGATGACGACTTCACGCGGACCGAAGCCGCCGGCCTTCACCGTCTCAACGATCCGGCCGCGGGCTTCCACCTTGGCGTCGGGCGCGACAGCATCCTCAAGGTCGAGGATCACCGCGTCCGCGGGCAGGGTGCGCGCCTTCTCGAGCGCGCGGGCGTTGGAGCCGGGCATGTAGAGGACGCTGCGGCGCGGACGGATGGACGCGGCGGAATTTCCCTCGGACATGACGGCTCCTCGACCGATGCGGCGGGCGGCGCCCGCACTTCTTCCCTCAAATCGGTAAAGCGGCGCTCCGGCTTTGAAAAGCGGATTTTGCCGCGCTGCGGCAGAGGGGGCGGCCGTCGGAATGACGGGGGCGGTCAGCGCGCTGGCGCAGCGGCGGCAGGCTCTACGCCAGGAGGCGGCCAGGTGAAATCGTCGGCCCGCCCGCGGACGGGCGGCGGAGCGACGCCATCCTTGAGCACCTTCGCCGCGGAGGCAGCACCCGCGGACACCTGAAGCGGTTCCTGGCGGGCATCGCGGCCAGTGGCCGGGGCACCGGCGAGCGCGGAGGGCCGTTCAGGCCCGCTCGTGGCATCAGGCGTCGGCGCCGTACGGGTTCCGCCGCTCTCCTCCAGCATGCGGTTGATGTCCTTCTGCACGAAGAACGCGAGCTTTCGTCCGCCGGCGCGGGTGAACCGCACGCCGTCGTTGAACCTCAGGCGCCGGCGCTGGCCGTCCACTGCCGGGCCGTTCGCCATGTATTTTCCGTCCTCATCGACGAAGCCGTCCCAGACATTGGCGAAGGTGAGGCCCGCCCGCGCGACCCGCGCGCGCAGAATTTCGTTCAGCTTCGCATAGTCATCCGAGAGCTGGCCGTTGGCGACCGGGGCGACGCCGACCACGATGACCCGCCCGGCCTTCTCGCGCAGTGCGGCCAGCACCTCGTCCACGCGCTTGCCGTACAATTCGTTCCAGCGCTCGGTTAGCGGCTGGGCCTGGGTGTCGCCGTCCTTGATGGGCTGGAGGTCGTCCGAGCCCAACGCCACGACGGTCACGGAGGGGCGCGCCGCGGCGATCGCGTCGGGGAGGCGGGAGAGCCAGTCGACAGGGGCCGGCAGAAAGCCGCTCTCATCGACCGTGTTGTCGATGATGGCGATGCGCTGGCGATCGGGCACGTACGAATCGGCGAGGCCCTGGGCAAGCTGTCCGGCGAGGCGATCGCCCAGCACCAGCACGAACTGGCTCGGCGGCACGCGTTTGCCCTGGCTCGCAGCGTCGGCGGAGCCATAGACCACGCCGGTCGGCTCGGCCGGAGCCTGGGGCTTGGCCTGCTGGGGCGGCGGCAGGAGATCAGGCTGGGGCTGGAACGGCCACCAGCCGGAATTCTGCGGGGGGCGTTGCTGCTGCGGACGCTGCTGGGGCTGCGGATTGCCGCGCGGGACGTTGGCCGGGGGGCGCAGGAAAAAGAAGAAATCGTTCTGCGCAAAGGCCGGGCGGCCAGCATCGGCGCAGAGTAGCACGCCGGTGAGGAGGGCGAGCACCAGCACGGCGAACGGGTTCGTCCGCCCACGGACGTGACCGCGTTGCCGGTCCGGTCCGGGCTTGGAAGCATGTGTTTCCGCTGCGCGCCACATGCCCTAGCAATGGACCAGGCCGGCGGCTCAATCAAGGCGTCGGCAGACCGGCCACGCTTCCGCGACTGTCCGGGGCGGATGGCCACAGGTCTTTCGACCAATGGGCCTGGGAATCTTCAACGACGGCGCGAATCGCGCTGCGCGCGAGGCGCATGAGGGGCGCTAAAATGAAAAAGGCCGCCAAAGGCGGCCTTTCGGGAAAACGGAGCGCCGACGCTCAGTTCAGCTTGGCCTTGACCTCGCCGATGGCGTTCGAGATCAGGCGGTCGGACACGTCGCCCGTCGCGGCGCGGCCGAGGAGAACCTCGGCGGCCTTGGCGGCGGCTTCGGCGGCGATCGCCTTCACGTCGGCCACGGCCTGATGCTCCGCCTGGGCGATCTTGTCCTCTGCCATCTTGGTGCGGCGGGACACGAAGTCCTCAAGCTTGGCCTTCGCCTCGGCCGCGAGACGCTCGGCCTCCGCCTTGGCGGCGGTGACGATGGACTCCGCCTCGGCCTCGGCCTCGCGCTGCTTGCGCTTGAACTCGGCCACCAGCTTCTGCGCCTCTTCCTTCAGCCGGCGGGCTTCTTCCAGCTCGGCAGAGATGCGCTGGCCGCGGCTATCGAGCGCGGAAGCGATGGCGCGGTGGGCGCCGGCATAGATCAGGATGCCGACGAAGACCACGAAGGCGATGGCGACCCAAAGTTCAGCCAGTGACATCTCGTTCATAACGTCGTCCTCGGGTCCGTCTGCGACCGCCCGGTCCGGGCCTGCGCGACGTTGAAACGTCAGGGTCTTGTAAAGAACGCAAACCAATCGGCGCGTTCGGAATTCCGGGCCCGGCGACCTTTAAGGCGCGCGGGCAGCACGACCGTCAGGCCGCGTCCTTCTTGGCGAGGGCGCTGTCGACAGCCTGTTCCACCTCGTGCTGAGCAGGGCTCGTGCCGATGAGGGTGGAGACGATGGCGCCGGTGGCGTCCACGGCGATGCCCTTCACATGCGTCAGAGCTTCGGTCTTGGTGGAGGTGATGCGCTCTTCGGCCGCCGCAAGCTTGGTAGCGAGTTCCGCCTCAAGCGACTTGCGGTTGGCATCCTGTTCGGCGCTGAGACGGTTGCGCGTCTCGCCGGCGATGGAATTGGCCTTGGCGCGGGCCTCGTTGAGGGCCTTCTCGTAGGCCGCCTGGGCGGCCTCGCTGTCGGCCTTGTGCTTCGCCGCCTCTTCGAGATCGTCGGCGATGCGGTCGTGGCGCTCTTCCAGGATGCGGCCGATGCGCGGAAGGGCGATGCGGCTCATCAGGAAATAGAGCAGGCCGAAGCTCAGGACGAGCCACAGCAGCTGCGAGGCGAAGGTCGTGCCGTCGAAGGGGGGGAAATGGCTCTTGCTGCCATGCTCGGCCCCGCCGCCATGGCCCGCATCCGCGTGTCCCGCTCCGGGAACTGCGGCGGCAGGCTCGTGGGTCCCATGCCCGGCAGCGCCGGTGGGCGGAGCCGCCTGCGCGACCGTCGCCGGCTTGCCGGCTGGATCGCTCGCCGCCGAGACGGGAGCGCCCATCAGGACCGCACCCGCAAACGCCAGCGCGACAGTCACTTTCCACGACTTCATCATGGCTTGCCCGCCTTCGCACCTGTCAAGACAAGGGTGTCTCAAGCACAGGTTGTCAATCACTGCGCCCGGGCGCCAGGCGCCCGGGATGCCTCAGTCGTCGCGACCTGAAATCAGGCCACGAACAGCAGGACGAGGGCGACGACGAGCGAGAAGATGCCGAGACCTTCCGCGAGCGCAGCGCCGATGAACGCGCGGGCGAACTGGCCGTCGGCGGCCGACGGGTTGCGCAGGGCGCCGGAGAGGAAGTTGCCGAAGATGTTACCGACGCCGACGCCGGCGAGACCCATGCCGAGGCAGGCGAGACCGGCACCAATGAACTTACCAGCTGCGGGATCCATGGACTGCTCCTTCAAAAACTCGAGTGTTGGGGAAACCGGTGGAACGGCGAGGCGACGTCCGGATCAGTGACCCGGGTGGATCGCGTCGTTGAGGTAGATCGAGGTGAGCACCGCGAACACGTAGGCCTGCAGCACCGCCACCAGAAGCTCCAGCGCGGTGAGCGCCACGATCATCAGGAAGGGCAGCGTCGCGCCGAACCAGCCGGCGACACCGGCCGAGGCGAGGCCCACAACGAAGAAGGCGAACACCTTCAGCGCGATGTGGCCGGCCAGCATGTTGGCGAACAGACGCAGCGACAGGCTGATGGGGCGGGAGAGGAACGAGACGACCTCGATCACCACCAGGAAGGGAAGCAGAAAGCCCGGGACGCCCGACGGCACGAAAAGGTGCAGGAAGTGGGTGCCGTGCTTCCAGAAGCCGTAGATGATGACGGTGCCGATCACCAGCAGCGCCAGGGCGGCAGTGACGATCAGGTGCGCCGTGACGGTGAAGGTGTAGGGAATGAGGCCCACCACGTTCGCCACCAGGACGAACATGAAGAGCGAGAACACCAGGGGGAAGAACACCATGCCCTGGTTGCCGGCGCTGTCGCGCACCATCTTGGCGATGAATTCGTAGCTCATCTCCGCCGCCGACTGGGCCCGGCCCGGTACAAGGGTGCGGCCGCGGGTGGCGTAGGTGAGGAAGAAGAAGATGATCGCCACGATGCCGAACATGAAGACGGCGGCGTTCGTGAACGAGAATTGCACGCTGCTGAGGTTCAGCAGCTCGACATAGCGCTTGATCTCGAACTGGTGGATCGGATCGACGGTCATCCGAACGCGCCCCCTGCCATCGCGGCCTCGGCCGCTGAACCCAAGATCACGGCCGAAGCCGCCAAATGTATCAACAGGTCGACATCCGTCGCCGGACTCCGCCCCAATGACCCGGGCGGCTCGCACCGCCCCGAAATCCCTGTCCCGCCGCGCCCTTGCCCCGCAGGCGGCGCTCGTCAGGACTTGCCGGGGCCGACCTTCCGGCCTTCGCCGGACGCCCTCAGCATGTTCACCACGCCCGCGGCGAAGCCGACCAGCGTGAACACGATCAGCCCCCAAGGCGTGATCGAGAAGAAACGGTCGATCCCGTAGCCGATGAGAGACCCCACCAGAACGCCCGACACAAATTCGGCACCCAACCGGAAGGCAAGCGCGACGCCCGATTTGGACGAGGTATCCTGCTCTTTCGGAGCCGGGACCTCGGCTTTGGTGCGGACGTGGCCCAACGAGGTGTTGAGCTGCTCAAGCCTTGCGGAGAGCTCGGTATCGGTGGGCCGGGAGCCTGCCGCCCCGTCCGGTCCGCTTTTGCCTCCTGTGGAGGTATCGTCAGGTCCGGACATGGCGCAAGTTCCTGGCTCCGGTGGAGGACCGCAGCCCTCCCCCTCGAACCGCGGCGCACCATAGTTGCGTCAAAATTGAGTGTCAAGGCGGCCGCAGTAGGTATCAAGCTTCTGAAAATAAAAGAGAAAAATGTGGCTGCGACATCGTGCTTCGCCGCGTCGTCGCTGCCGCAATGGAAAGCGTGGGCTGGCGCCCTTCCGCACGGTCGAGTCCGCCGCACGGGAAAGGCCCCGTTCAAGCATGGTCCGGGCCGCTAAACCGCCTCCCGCAGGCGCTCGGCGCTCTGCAGATCCACGGACACCAGACGGGAGATTCCCCGCTCCGCCATGGTGACCCCGAAGAGGCGATTCTGGTGGGCCATGGTGATCGGATTGTGGGTGATGGTGAGAAAGCGCGTATCGGTGAGGCGCGTCATCTCCTCCAGAAGGGTACAGAATCGCTCGACGTTGGCGTCGTCGAGCGGCGCGTCCACCTCGTCCAGCACGCAGATGGGGGCGGGATTCGTCAGGAAGACCGCGAAGATGAGCGCCATGGCAGTCAGCGCCTGCTCACCGCCGGACAGCAGCATCAGTGTCTGCGGCTTCTTGCCGGGGGGCTTGGCGATGATGTCGAGGCCGGCTTCCAACGGATCGTCGGCATCGGTTAGGACCAATTGCGCCTCGCCGCCGCCGAACAGCGTGTCGAAGAGCTTGCGGAAGTGCCCGTCCACCACCGCGAACGAGGCCTGAAGCCGTTCACGGGCTTCGCGGTTGAGGCTCTGGATGGCGGCGCGCAGGCGGCGGATGGCCTCGTTGAGGTCGTCGCGCTCCGTTGTGAGCCTGGTGTGCTGG
>JAEWBL010000054.1 GCA_023391175.1 Pseudomonadota bacterium | reverse complement strand
GGCCGAGAGGGCGCGTGGGCCGGGATCGATGATGAGGCGCCTAAGGCGTTCCGGGCTGTCGAGGGGGCCATCCTGCGGGCGGCGGATGGGCATGAGCCGGCCGTCGGCGAAGCCGGCGAGGGCGGGGAAGTGGCCGGGCGCATCCTCCATGGAGAAGCAGTTGAGCTTCTTGTTGGCGAGGTGCGCCTGCCACACGATGTCCACCACCCGCTTGCCACCGATGACCGCGCCCAGCGTGATCTCGGTGCTCTCGCCGGTGGGCCAGCCGGTGCCGGTGTAGGCATAGATGCGAAAGCGCACGGCCTGCCGCTTCAGCCGGCCCTGTGTGTCGCGAAAGCCGTCCGCGGTGAGGGGCTGGCCGGTCGCGGCATCGAGGGGCAGGCCGCCCCACAGGCCTTCGCCGGAGGCGGGCAGGTCGCCGGCCGCGGTCTCGGGGGCGAGGTAATAGTCCGGGCTGTTGCCGACGCGGGCAATGCCGATGGCGGGGTGGATGCGCAGGGAGGGCATGGCCGCGTCCGCCTGCGCCGGCAGGGCCGCCGTGGCCGCGAGCAGGGTCGAGCCCGCGGCGCCTTTCAGAAGCTCACGACGATCCATGATTCCGCCCCCGTATCCGGGACGGAGTGTGTCCGAGCCGATGCCGGGGGCAAGCGCAAAAAGCGCCTGTCCCCGGCGACCGCGATCTTACTCGGAGATCTTGCGGGCGCGGCTGCCCAGCGTGCGCAGGCGCAGCGCGTTGAGCTTGATGAAGCCGGCGGCGTCGCGGTGGTCGTAGGCGACGGCGCCTTCCTCGAACGTGACCAGCTCCTGATTGTAGAGCGAATAGGGGCTCTTTCGGCCGACCACGGTGGCGTTGCCCTTGTAGAGCTTCACCGTCACCTCGCCGGTCACATAGGCCTGCGAATGGTCGATGGCGGCCTGGAGCATTTCCCGCTCGGGGGAGAACCAGAAGCCGTTGTAGATCAGCTCCGCGTAGCGGGGCATCAGCTCGTCCTTGAGGTGCGCCGCGCCGCGGTCGAGCGTGATGCTCTCGATGCCGCGATGGGCCGCCAGCAGGATGGTGCCGCCGGGGGTCTCGTAGATGCCGCGGCTCTTCATGCCGACGAAGCGGTTCTCCACGAGGTCGAGGCGGCCGATGCCGTTGGCCTTGCCCAGCTCGTTGAGCTTGGTGAGCAGGGTCGCGGGGGACAGCGCCTCGCCATTGATGGCCACCGCGTCGCCCTTGTCGAAGGCGATGGTGATGAGCGTGGCCTCGTCGGGCGCCTCCTCGGGCGAGATGGTGCGCTGGTAGACGTATTCCGGCGCGTCATCGGCCGGGTCTTCCAGCACCTTGCCCTCGGAGGAGGAGTGCAGCAGGTTCGCGTCCACCGAGAAGGGTGCCTCGCCGCGCTTGTCCTTAGCGATCGGGATCTGGTGCGCCTCGGCGAATTCCAGCAGGCGGGTGCGGGAGGTCAGGTCCCACTCGCGCCAGGGGGCGATGACGGTGATGTCCGGCTCGAGGGCGTAATAGCCAAGCTCGAAGCGCACCTGATCGTTGCCCTTGCCGGTGGCGCCGTGGGCGACCGCATCGGCGCCCATCTTGCGGGCGATCTCGATCTGCTTCTTGGCGATCAGCGGGCGGGCGATGGAGGTGCCGAGCAGGTACAGCCCCTCATAGAGCGCGTTGGCGCGGAACATGGGGAACACGTAGTCCCGCACGAATTCCTCGCGCACGTCCTCGATGAAGATGTTCTCGGGCTTGATGCCGAGCAGCTCCGCCTTCTTGCGCGCCGGCTCCAGCTCCTCGCCCTGGCCGAGGTCGGCGGTGAAGGTGATCACCTCGCAATTGTAGGTGGTCTGGAGCCACTTCAGGATGACCGAGGTGTCGAGCCCGCCGGAATAGGCCAGCACCACCTTCTTCACGTCACGCGCCATCACGTCTCTCGGATGTTCGGGGAAAATCGGCGCGGACTATAGGCGCGCGCGGCGCTCTGGCAAGCCGTCTCGGTCAAGGAGCGCGGTCAGGCCCGGCCGAGAAGCCGGCGCAGGCCCGCCTGGAAGGCGAGGCCGGCGTTGCCGATGGCGTCTTCGAGGGAGGCATCGCTCGGGCTGCGCGGCCGGTCATAGAGCCAGAGCCGCGTCAGGACGGTCAGCAGGATGACCAGCACGCCGGAAAACACCACATCGGTGAAGAAATGCCCGCCGAAGGCGATGCGCAGGCCCCCCGCCAGCGCGCCGAACGAGACCGCCGCGACCATCGCCGCCGCCCCGGCCGGGCCGGGCACGAGGCTCGCTGGCGCCACCAGCCAGAAGCCCAGCGAGCCTTCGCCGGAGACGAAGGAGCAATTGGTGGGGCAGGTGCCGTCGGTGGCGTACCAGGGGCGGAAGGTGTCCTTGCCGCCGAAGGTGTCCACATGCACCGGGCGCGGCCGGCCCCAATGCTCCTTCAGGATGCCGTTGACCAGGAGCCCCGGCCCCAGCGCCATGGTGACGGCGAGCAGCACCGCCGCCCGCGACGGCATGAACATTTTACCCCGGGGAAAAATGAACTTGAGGAGGATGGCGGCGAAGGCCGGCCCGGCGAAGACCCACGGCAGCCAGTTGGCGAGGGTGCGGATGTTGGCCGCCCAGCCGAGGCCAGCGACGCCGAAATTGCGGCGCGTGGCGTTCCAGAACAGGCTGGAGATGGCCATGTCCCACTCGGGGAAAACGGTGAACAGGATCGCCACCGCGGCCCCGATCACCAGCGCGAAGAACAGCACCCACTTCACCGCGTCGCCTGCTCCGATCCGGGATTGATCCAGCCTGTTGATCCAGACCCTTGCACGCGGGGCTTGCCCCGCCGCACTCTTCCGCCGCGATGTACAGGCCGGAGGAGCCCATGGCCAGCGGCACCCTCGATTTCTATTACGAGTTCGCCTCGCCTTATTCCTACCTCGCCGCCTGCCGCATCGCCGCTCTGGCCGAGCTGGCGGATGTGCGGGTGAACTGGAAGCCGTTCCTGCTCGGCCCCATTTTCGCCGCGCAGGGCTACACAAGCTCACCCTTCAACGTCTATCCCCTGAAGGGCGCGCATATGTGGCGGGATCTCGACCGCCTCGCGAGCGCCCAGCGCCTGCCGCCCATCACCAAGCCGGCGACCTTTCCGGCCAACGGCCTTCTGGCGGCGCGGGTGGCCATGCACCTCAACGATGCCTGCCGGCCGTCCTTCACCCGCGCCCTGTTCTCCGCCGAATTCGCGCAGGGCCGCGACATTTCGGACCGGGAGACCGTCCGGCAGGTGCTCGCCGGTCTGGGGCATTTCTGGGACGAGGAGATCGCCGACGCCGAATCCGAGGTGAACAAGGCGCGCCTGCGCGCGCAGACCGAGGAGGCGCAGGCGCGCGGCGTGTTCGGCGCGCCCACCTTCTTCACCGCAGATGGCGAGCTGTTCTGGGGCAACGACCGGCTGGAGATGGCGCTGGAGCACGCGCGAAAGCTCGCCCGACGGGCGTAAGACTTCCCCCGGCGCGGGGGCGCCCTGCGGTCGCAGGTGTGGCAATGCCGCCCGGCTCTGATATATGCGCGTCACACACCAGCGACGAAACCGCGACGAAGGCTTTCCCCATGGCGAATGTCACTGCTTTCCCGGACAAGGCTACCATCGCCGAGCAGACGGCGCGGATGCTGCTCGAGGTCGAGGCGGTGCGCTTTTCCTCCGGCGAGCCCTTCATCTTCACCTCGGGCTGGGCGAGCCCGGTCTATATCGACTGCCGCCGCCTCATCTCCTTCCCGCGCGTGCGCCAGACGCTGGTGGATTTCGGCATCTCCACCATCTACCGCGACATCGGCTACGAGCAGTTCGACACGGTGGCGGGCGGCGAGACGGCGGGCATTCCCTTTGCCGCCTGGGTCGCGGACCGGATGATGCTGCCCATGCAGTATGTGCGCAAGAAGCCCAAGGGTTTCGGCCGCAATGCCCAGATCGAGGGCCACCTCGCCCCCGGCGAGCGGGTGCTCCTCGTCGAGGACCTGACCACCGACGGCAAGAGCAAGGTCAATTTCGTCAATGCCTTGCGGGATGCCGGGGCGGAGTGCCAGCACTGCTTCGTGTTCTTCTATTACGACATCTTCTCCGAGGCCGCGGGCATTCTGGACGGCGCCGGCCTCAGCCTGCACCGCCTCGCCACCTGGTGGGACGTGCTGGCGCAGGTGAAGAAGATGAACCGCTTCGAATCCGCGCAGGTCGCCGAGATCGAATCGTTCCTGCACGAGCCGCACGCCTGGTCCAAGGCCCACGGCGGCACCGCCACCACCGGCGAGTGACGCCCTAAATGGATCTCTACGCCCTTGTTCGGCCCTTCCTCGGGCTGGTGACCCCTGAGCGGGCGCACGGCTATGCCGTCCGCGCCATGGCGCGGGGTCTCATGCCGGACCTCTCCGGCCATGACGACCCGGTGCTCGCCACCCGCGTGTGGGGTCTCGACTTCCCCAATCCCGTGGGCCTCGCCGCCGGCTTCGACAAGCACTGCGAGGTTGCCGACGGCCTGCTGAAGATGGGCTTCGGCTTTGCCGAGATGGGCACGGTGACGCCCCGCCCGCAGCCCGGCAATCCGCAGCCGCGCCTGTTCCGGCTGGAGGAGGACGAGGCGGTGATCAACCGCTTCGGCTTCAACAGCGAGGGCCTCGCCCCCTTCGTCTACCGGCTGGCCAAGCGCCGGGCGGCGGGCGGCAAGGGCATCCTCGGCGCCAACGTGGGGAAGAACAAGGAGAGCGAGGACACCCTGGAGGATTACGCCGCCGGCGTTTCCGCCACCTGCCGGCTCGCCGATTATATCGTCTGCAACATCTCCTCCCCCAACACGCCGGGCCTGCGCGCCCTGCAGGCCCGGGCGGAGATGGAGGCGCTGCTCGCCCATCTCGTCGACGTGCGCAACGCCTCGGTCCCTGACCTAGCGGAACGTCCGCCGCTGCTGGTGAAAGTGGCGCCCGACCTCGACGACGCCGGCCTCGCCGACGTCGCCGAGGTGGCGCTGGAGACCGGGATCGACGGCATCATCATGGGCAACACCACCTTGTCGCGCCCGCCGAGCCTGCACAGCGCGCACAAGGGTGAGGCCGGCGGCCTCTCCGGCAAGCCGCTGATGACGCTCTCCACCGAACGGCTGGGCGCGCTCTATCGCCTCGTGGGGGGCCGCCTGCCTCTGGTCGGCTCCGGCGGGATCAGCTCGGGCGCCGACGCCTATGCCAAGATCCGGGCCGGGGCGAGCCTCGTGCAGCTCTATTCGGCGCTGGTGTTCCACGGCCCCGGCCTCGTCGGCCGCATCAAGCCCGACCTCCCCGCCCGCCTCAAGGCCGCCGGCTTCGCCCATGTGGCGGACGCGGTGGGCGCCGATTTCCGCTGACCGTTGGGCGGCAGCACGCCGCCCTTGACCGCGACGGCTACTCTGTTACCCGTGATGCTCCTTCCTCCTGACGGTAGGGCATCATGGCCGGGCTGGATCGACGCGCCTTCCTCTCGTTCCTTGGCGGGACTCTCTTGGGCGCGGGGGCGCTGGTCCCGCCCTTCCGTCCTGCGCTGGCCCGTCCGGCCGTGTTCCCCCCGGCAGACCGGGAGTTGATGGTTCCGGTCAAGGGCGGGCGCATCTACGTGCGCACCAACGGGGTGAGTGGGGATGGCCGCCTGCCGGTTCTGCTCCTGCATGGCGGGCCGGGCGGGATGCATTCCACCTTCCACGACCCGCTGGAACTGGCGGACGAGCGCATGGTGGTGCTCTACGACCAGCTGGACAGCGGCCGCTCCGACCATCCCGACGATCCTGCCAACTGGACTGTCGCCCGCTTCGCCGACGAGATCGACGCCGTGGGCGCCGCTCTGGGCCTGCCACGCTTTCACGTGCTGGGGCACAGCTGGGGCGCGACGATCGCCCTCGAATGGGCGGCGCGCAAACCCGCGACACTCGCGGGACTGGTGCTGGGGAGCCCCTTCATCTCCGGCAAAAGCTGGATCGCGGACGTCGCCGCCCGCCGCGCGGTGCTCCCGGCGGATGTGCAGAAGGTGATCGACGCGTGCGAAGGCTCCGCCCCGCCGCCTCCGGCCACCTGCGATGCGGCGTCGGGCGCCTTCTATGCCGCCTTCAACCGGCGCGAGCCGTTGCCCGCCATGCGCAAGACCTATGAGGCGTCGCAGAACCTCAAGCTCAACGAGAAATTGTATGTGGCCATGAACGGAGCCGGCGAATTCACCCAGACCGGCACGCTGAAGGATTACGACGGGGAGCCGCTGCTGGCGCGGCTCGACGGGGCGCGGACCTTGTTCGTCGTGGGCCAGTATGACGAGACGCGCATCTCCACGGTCGCGGCCTTCGCGGAACAGGTGCCCGGCGGCGCCGAATTCGCGGTGATCCCCGGCGCCGCCCACGGCATCTTCAACGACCGTCCCGTCGAGTCGGTGGCGGTGGTGCGGGGTTTCCTGCGGCGGCAGGACGAACTGGCGGCACAGGGCGCGAAGCCCTGAGCCACCTTCCGGCTTCACAGGGTCGGCGGGGTCGGGGGCGCGGGCGGCACCGCCGGGCGGGCGGCGGGGCGTTCGGAGGCGAGGATGTCGCGAATCTCCATCAGCAGCGCCTCGGACTTGGTCGGCGCGGCCGGCGGTTTGCCGGCCTCCGCCCGGCGCAGGGCATTGATGCCGCGCACCACGAGGAAGAGGACGCCGGCCACGATCACGAAATTGATCGCGATGGTGATGAATGATCCATACGCCAATACCGCGCCCTGTTTCTTGGCGTCGGCGAGGTTTGCGGCGGTGACGGACTTGGACAGCGGGACGAAGTAGTTCGAGAAGTCGAGCCCGCCGGTGACGGCGCCGATGACCGGCATGAACACGTCGCCCACCAGCGAGGTGACGATATTGCCGAACGCGGCACCGATGATGACGCCGACCGCAAGGTCCACCACATTGCCGCGGACCGCGAACTCCTTGAACTCCTTCAGAATCGGCATTGCGTTCTCCTGCCCGGTGTCGCGCCCGGGGCGCCGGGGCACCTTGCCCCTGCGCGACAGGATATCCCATCGCGCCGGGGGCAACGCCCGCGCGCTCCCCAAGGGCAACGCCCGAGCTGCCGATCCGGTTCGCTCGGCGCGGCCGGATATCGCGCGCCTCGTGCCACACGTGACGCTTTCATGACTTTGAGCGCGCCCGTCCCTATGTTAGGGAGTGCCCGCCGCCGATGACGGGGGCGGGCCTAGAGGCTCATCAACAGCAACCCTCGGCTGCCCCTGCGGGCGGTGCAGAGGACTAAAATGGCGACACTGGCGAGAATGGCGGACCGGCAGACCAGCTTCGAGTATGAGGATCTCCTCGCGTGCGGACGTGGCGAGCTGTTCGGGGCCGGGAACGCGCAATTGCCGCTGCCGCCCATGCTG
>JAEWBL010000398.1 GCA_023391175.1 Pseudomonadota bacterium | reverse complement strand
AACACGCACAGCGTGCCGCGGCCCCACGCCTTGGCGCGGTAGAGGGCGAGGTCGGCCTGCTTGAGCAGGGTGTCGGCGTCGGTCCACGCCACCTCCGCCACCGCGATGCCGACGCTGACGCTGATGGAGATGGTGTGGCCGAGGGCGGAATAGGGCGCACCGCGCAGGGCGATGATGCGCTCCGCCAGTTGCGCCGCCGCCTCCGGTTGCTGCTGGCCGATGCTGATGACGGCGAATTCGTCGCCGCTGAGGCGGGCGACCCGGTCGGTCGCGGGCACGCAGCTCGTGAGGCGCGACGCCACGGTGCGCAGCAGGGCGTCGCCCACCGGGTGGCCGAGGGTATCGTTGACGTCCTTGAAGCGGTCGAGGTCGAGATAGAGCAGGGCCATCTTCTCGCCCAGCTCGGCGGCCTGGTAGAGCGCCTTGCCCATGCGCTCGCGGAACACCACCCGGTTGGGCAGGCCGGTGAGGTCGTCATGGTGGGCGAGGAAGCGGATGCGCCCCTCGCGCTCGATCAGCGCCATGTTCTGCCGCTGCGCCTCGTCCGCCGCCGCGGTGGCGCGCCAGTTGGCCTCGGCCAGTTCCGCCTGCACCGCCTTGAGCGCGGTGATGTCGGTGCGCAGCGCCACCACGCCGCCGTCCGCGGTGTGCCGGTCGGTCATCAGCACCCAGCGCCCGTCGATGAGCCGCCGCTCCACCGGGCTGTGGTCGGGGCGATGCCATCTGGCCCGCTCGGCGACTTCCTCTTCGCTCGCCGGACCGGACAAGGGCGCCCGGGCGGCGGCCGCGCCCGCCCGCATGACGTCCTCGAAGCGGGCGCCCGGCACCAGATAGGGGGCGGTGATGGAGAACAGCTCGCGATAGCGCTGGTTGCAGGCGACGAGGCGGTCTTCGCCGTCCCACAGGGCGAAGCCGTCGGACATGGCTTCCACCGCATTGGCGAGCACCGCCGTGGCGCGGGCGCGCTCGGCGTCCACCGTCTCGCGCTGGCGCAGCGCGATGAGCAGGGCACCGGCGAAGGCCGTCACCAGCGCGGCGCCGACGGCCGCCGCCCCGACCATGCGGTCGCGGTCCCGCCGCCAGGGCGCGAGCACGTCGGCAAGGTCGGTGAGGAGCACCACGCGCAGATCGCCGGGCAGGGAGGCGCGCACCACGGCGAGTTCCGGCTGGCCCGCGTCGTTGGTGGCCACGAAGGCCTTGCCATCGGGGGGGCGCGTTCCCAGCGCCCCGTGCCGCCACTCCCCGATGGCGAGTTCGTCGTGGGGCAGGGAGGCGACGAGCTGGCCGTTCGGCCGTTCGATGCGGATGCGGGTGCCGGGGGCAAGGCCGGTCTCCGCCAGGATCTTCATGAGCGAGAGGATGGGAACGTCGGCGACGGCCACCACGCCGCCCCAGCCCGGAACGGCCCGGGCGGCATAGAGCGCCCAGTCCCCGGTCACCGGGTTCTGCAGCGGGCCGAGCATGGCGGCGGGCTCAAGGCCGTTGACCTGCGTGGCAAGGGGCAGCGTGCGCAGCACGCCCCGCGGGCGGGCGGAGGCGAGGATGGCGCCATCGGGCGCCACCAGCATCAGGTCGCGGAAGGCGATGGTCTGGAGGTTCAGGCCGCGCAGCAGCTCGTTGGCGGCCGGCGAGGTGGGCGTGAGCCCGACGGCGGCGAACATCGGGCGCATGGTGGCGAGCGCGCCATGGATCTGGAGGAGCTGGCGGTTGAGCGCATTCTCAACGCCCTGGGCGGAACGCTCGATGTCGGTTTCGGCGGCGAGCAGCGCCGCGTCGAGGCTGCGATGGGCGAGCATCGCCGTCCCGATACCCAGCAGGGCCAAGATCACGACGGTTCCGGCAATGACGGACAGCTTGAGGCGGTGCCAGATCATGGAACAGCGTCATTGGCCAGGCTTGAGGGCGCCGCGGGGACGCCGGAGGAATCCTCGTCCGTCCGGATGATCCGGCCGGTTGTAATCACTCGGTTTTGGCGGTCGTCGCGTGCAGTTCCGCAAGATAGGCATTCCAGGCGTTGGCGCAAGCCGCGCCGCAGCGCTCGATCCAGCGCGGCAGAATGGTTCCGGACAGCAGGCGGAGGCGGCGGGCGGTGTCGGCCTCGGACTGCGGCACCACCGTCAGCCGCCGTGCCTGCGGCCGGCCGCAGGCGGCCGCGCCGGTGTTGCAGTCGAGCCCGCGCGCGGTGTCGGCTTCGGCCTGCTGCCAGATGCGGTCTTCCAGCCCGGCGAGGCCGGTGCGGATCTGCTCCCGCACGTCCTCCGGCAGCGCCTGCCAGGCGTTGACGTTGGCGCCGAAGAAGGAGAGGCCCCAGCTGATGGCCATGCCGTGGACATGGGTGGTCACGTCGCCGAGGCCGATCTCGTAGCCGCTGAGGGTGCCGGTGATGGCGCAGTCCACCACCCCCTGCCGCACCGCGTCCACCACATCCGCGAACGGCACCACCACGGGAATGGCCCCAAGCGCCTTCATCAGGTCGGACTGCGCCACCGACGAGGTGCGGACGCGGCGTCCGGCGATGTCGTCGAGGCCGTGGAAGGCGCTGCGGCAGAACAGGACCTGCGCCGGATAGGCATAGATGGCGAGCATCTCGATGTCCCACCGGTCGCGCAGCAGGGTGGCGAGATGCGCGCGGAAGGCGGCGACCGTCTTCTTCAGGGTCGCCATGTCCGGGTTGAGGATGGGCAGGTCGACGGCGTTGAGCTCGGGCTCCTCCGCCGAGACCACCGAAAGAAGGCCGGTGCCGAAC
>JAEWBL010000003.1 GCA_023391175.1 Pseudomonadota bacterium | reverse complement strand
CTCTCCGCCGTGGAAGCGGCCTCGCGCGGCCGTGCCGCGACACTGGAGCTGCGCCTGCGCTGCGATGCGGCCGGCGACGGCGCGCCCGCCTTCCTCGCCGCCGAGGTCCGGTGCCGCGCCATGCGGGGCGGCATGGTCCGCGTCTCCTGGCGGGCGCCCTGGCAGCAGGCGCAGACAGAGCAGATGAAGGCGGAGCGGCAGAAGGCCGACGCTGCCGCCCGCGCCCGCGCCGAGGCAGAGGCCGCCAATGCCGCGAAAAGCCGCTTCCTCGCCGCCATGAGCCACGAGCTGCGCACGCCGCTCAACGCCATCCTCGGCTTCTCCGAATTGCTCGCCACGCCCACCGGCACCCCGCTGGATGATGCCCGCAAGGCCGACTATGCCCGCATCATCCACGAGAGCGGCCAGCACCTGCTCGGCCTCGTCAACGACATCCTCGACCTGTCACGGGTGGAAGCCGGCGCCTATGTGCTGGAACGCGAGGCGGTGGATGTGGGCGCCCTGGTCGCCGGCTGCGCCGAGATGGTGGCGCTCGATGCCGAGCGCACCGGCGTGAGCGTGAAGACGAAGGTGCCGGCGCGCCTGCCCCTGCTCGACGCGGACAAGCGCGCCCTGCGCCAGATCGTGCTCAACCTTCTCTCCAATGCGGTGAAGTTCACGCCCGCCGGCGGGCGGGTGCAGGTGGGGGTGCGGCTGCAGGGAGACGAACTCATCATCCGCGTCCGCGACACCGGCCCCGGCATGCGACCGGAGGATGTGGCGCGCCTCGGCGAACCCTTCTTCCAGGCCGGCGACTGCATCCAGAAGTCACGCGGCTCGGGTCTCGGCATCGCAGTGGTGAAGGGGCTGGTGAAGCTGCATGACGGCGACGTGCGGGTGGAAAGCGCGCTCGGCCGGGGGACCAGCGTTTCGGTGAGCCTGCCGGTGGCGGCAACAGCTGAAGCGAGGGGACAGGGACAGGGGGTCATTGCGCCGTTTCCGGCGCGGATCGAAGACACACGGGCAAAGAGGACAGCATGAAGCTGGAAACGGCCACCGCAAACGCAGCGCCCCCGGAACTCGCCGAGGCCGCCGAGGCGGAGGAGACCGCGCGGCAGGCGCGCCGGCTGCGCCGTCTCGACGTGATGGCGGCTCTGGTGGCGCTGGCGGGCAGCGGCGCCTTCCTCGCCAACGTCCTCGTCCTTCAGACGGCGCCGCCGAGCGCACCGCTGCCCATGGCGCGCCCGGCCGGAGCCGGCAAGATCAACCACACCACCGTCCCGCTCACGTCCACGGGCACGGGAACCGCGACCGCCTCCACCCCGGCGCCCGCGGGCGGCGCCACCAGCGGCTCGCTCGGGTATCTCTCCATCCGTACCTCGGTGACGGGCACCGCTGCCCCGCTTGTCCCGGCCACCGGCGCGCGCTCCGCCGATGCCCGCAGCGAGCCGCCTCCCGCCCGTCCGCCCGCCGGGCTCGCGCCGTCCGGAGACATCACCGGGGCCGTGCGCCCGCCGGCGGACGTGGGTGCCTCGCCGCGCATCCTGTCGGTGCAGAAGGCGCTGGCGAAGCTCGGCTACGGCCCGCTGAAGGTGGACGGCCGGCCCGGCGGCGAGACCCGGGCGGCCATCGTGCGCTTCCAGCGCGATCGCAACCTGACCGCCGACGGCGAAATTACCGACAAGCTTGTACGCGAGCTCGGCGCTGTTTCCGGCATGGCGCTGAACTGATGGCGCGTCCCTGAATGCGCCTCAAGAGCGCGATCTTCGTCTCCGCCCTCATCCGCCGCTGCCAGGTGGAAGGGGCTTTCGCGGCCCTGCTGCGCAAGGGAGCGGAGGAAGCCGGCGCCATCTTCGTGAAGGTGGCCCGTCTCGACGGCACCGCCGCGCTCTACGGCCCGGCGCCGCAGACCGCCTTCGATGACGCCTTCCCGGCGGACCGCAGGTTCTCCGTCCTGGTCGCACCCGGCAGCCCGGAGGCGGATGCCGACGCCCGGATCGCCCGGGAGGCGAAGTTCGATCCCGACATCTTCGTGCTGGAGATCGAGGACCGCGCGGGGCGGCACTTTCTGGACCTGGTGGACTAGGAGGGGTCGCCCCTTCCTTAACGGCCGGTTCACCAAACGTTAAGCTTCACGAAACCATAAGGACCGCAGCGACGTTGTGATCTCGGCTCTCGATGGAGGATCAGGGCATGAACACGGTCATTGCGTTTCCCGACACGGCCCGCCAGCCGGCGCGGCGCGGATCGTCCCGCCCGGATCGCGGCACCAGCCGACCGGAAGGGGCGGAGATCGTCATCCTGCCGGTGGTTCGCATCGAGCGGCACGTCTCGGCGCTGCCCGGACCGACGCCCGAGACGGGCCCCCTCTTCCGGCCGCGCCTCAACCACTGAATTCCGGCAAACGCCGCGTCAGTTCAACGGCGCGCAGGTCGCGGCTTCGAGCTGCCGGCGTACCAATTCCCGCATCCCGCGCTCGCGCACGAACGCGCGCACCGCGACGATCCCCTCACGCGAGGGGGATTCGATCACCAGCCGGTCGGCGGCGGTGATTTCTTCATCCTCGGGCAGGGCCGCCTTCTGCTTGGTGGTCATCAGGTCCAGTTCGATCACCTTGCCGGCCGCCTGGTCGCTCAGCGCATAGAAGGCGAGCGCCTCCGAGGTGTAGAAGGAGACGGAGGTGTAGTCGGCGGTCGCCGGCACGCGCACCTTCAGCGGCGCCCCCGACAAATCATAAAGACAGACGGCCGAGATGAAGGCCGGGTCCGTCATGGGCAGCGCCTGCTCCTGCGGGGTCGGGTCCGGCAGCAGGGTCAGCACGTTGGATTCCATCAATTCGGAGAGCCGCGCATAAGCATTGCGCTCGGCCAGCGCCGGCATGGCCAGGATGGAAACGATATGGGCGATGGCGCCCAGCACCACCGAGAAGGCGATGAACAGCAAAAGCTGCCCCGGCGTGCCGAGGCGCGGCCGCACGAAGCGTGGCCGCGCGACGTGCGGACGCGGCAGCCGCGAGAACCAGCGGCCGATGAGCCGCCCGCCGCGCGCCGCGACCTCGGATGCCTCCCCCCGCAGATCACCGAGGGTGGTCACAGGCAGGCCTCCCGCGTGATGCGGGGCAGCACGGCGGCATCGGCGCCCGAGGTGAAGGAGAAGGGCGCATCATAGAGCCGCAGCGCCACTTTCAGCCGCGGCCGGGCGCCGGTGGGCAGCCAGTTGCCGGTGCGCGCCCGCGGAGAGAGCCGCACGTCGATGGCGCCGTTATCACGATAGACCACCTCGGCGCTGGTGAAGCCGAAGCGCCCGGCGTCGTTGGGAATGAGATTGCCGTCCTGGTCGGTGACGGTGAGCGTCCACAGCCGCGCCTGCGGCAGCACGCCGACGATGCGGGTCTCGCAGCGCCCGTCCAGCGGGTTGCCGGCATCATCCGTGGTGGCGAGGAAGACGAGGCCGTCGGCGAGTTCCAGCGGCAACTCCCCCGACCGCGCGACGAAGGCACGGGCATAGGGGTCGGCCTTCGAGGTGCCGGACCGCGGCCAGCCTTCCCAGGCGCCGACGCGCACGCTGTCGAGCCCCCGCGAGTGGGTCACGGAAAACCACGTGACGCCCAGCCCGAGGATGGTGGCGATGAGGAGCGTGAAGGCGAGCGGCAGTAGGCGCACGGGAGGTCCGAAGCTATCCGCCCCTATCTAGCCCACAAAGCTGGCGCGGGCAAAAGCCGGTGCCGGGCGGGCCAGACTTGCCCTCGAAGCTCATTTGCCCTCGAAGCGCGGCGGCGTCTTCTGCACGAAGGCTTTGGCGCCGGCGGCGAAATCCTCGGTGCGGGCGCTGGCGATGAAGGCGTCGCGCTCGGCATTGAGCTGCTCGGAGAGGCTGTGGCCGAAGGACGAGCGCAACAGGTGCTTGATGCGGCCATAGGCCAGCGTCGGCCCCTCGGCGAGGCGCTTCGCCAGCTTGTCGGTCTCCGCCGCAAGTTCGGCGGCCGGCACCACCTTGTTCACGAGGCCGAGCCGGAGCGCCTCGTCCGCCTCCACCGTATCGGAGAGAAGCGCGATCTCCATGGCCTTGCGCAGCCCCACCACGCGCGGCAGGGAAAAGGTAGAGGAGCCGTCCGGCGAGGTGCCGATGCGGGTGTAGGCCAACGTCATCTTCATGTCGTCGGAAGCGATGGCGAGGTCGGCGGCCAGCGCCACCGAGACACCCGCCCCGGCCACCGCGCCGTGCAGGCTGGCGATCACCGGCGCCGGCATGGCGGCCAAAGCCAGAACCGCGTGGTGGAACGGCTCGATGATCGCGCTCACCACCTTGGGCGCATCCGGCCCCGCCGCGTGGAACCGCGCCACATCGCCGCCGGCGAGGAAGGCCCGCCCCTCGCCCGAGAGCACCACGACGCGGACGCTCTCGTCCCGGCCCACCTTGTCCACCGCCGCCGCGAGGGCCAGCACGGATGCCTCGTCCAGCGCATTCAACACGTGGGGACGGTTGAACCGGATGCGGGCAATCCCGTCCGCGATATCGAGGCGGACAGGGCTGTTCTCGGGCGTCATGGGCTGTTCCTCGGACGATTCTTGTCTGGCCGCGCGGGCGCGGGCCATGCCGCCAAGCTGCCAAAGGTACCCGCGCGCAGCAAGCCGGACCGAGGTCTGCAGCCCAGCACCTTTTAAGTCTACTAATTCAGTCGATTTTACAATGTCGTGTGTGGGTTATTTCCCTATTGCGCATCAAAACGCGGTAATTTAGATTAAGACATAAGTTTTCTGGATAATTAGCGCTCTCCCGCTGTGAGTTGGGAATATGGGCGCACGGAGCACGCCATGACCTCGCCTTTGCAGCGCAAGCTGAAGATCGCCGGCCCCACCGTTGTCACCGCCAACCGGCTCGCCGATGGCGCGGTGGTTTGGCTGAGCCCCGCCGGCGGCTGGACCGAGAGCATCGGGGCGGCGGCCGTGGGGTCCACCAGCGAGGCCGTGCTGCGCCTGCTCGATATCGCCCATGGCGACGAGAACACCGCCGTCGGCGCCTACCCGGCCCCGGTCCGCATCGCTGCGGATGGCACGATCGAGCCGGCGAACCTGCGTGAGCGCATCCGTGTGAGCGGCCCCACCGTCGCGCTGCCGGCCGGCGCCTCCGCGGCCGCCTGAGGCCAGCGCACCGCCGCTCCCGCATCTGCCGATATCGAGCCCCGAGCCCCATCATGTATGTTTATGACGAGTTCGATCGCGCGTTTCTTCAGGAGCGCGTCTCCGAGTTCCGCGATCAGGTGGAACGTCGCCTCGCGGGCGAAGTGAACGAGGAGGAGTTCAAGCCGCTCCGCCTGATGAACGGCGTCTACCTTCAGCTCCACGCCTACATGCTCCGGGTGTGCATCCCCTACGGCACCCTCTCCGCGCGCCAGCTGCGCGCGCTGGCGGCGGTGGCGCGCAAGTATGATCGCGGCTACGGGCATTTCACCACGCGGCAGAACATCCAGTTCAACTGGATCAAGCTCGCCGAGCTGCCGGACGCCATGTCCGACCTCGCGGAGGTGGGCATCCACGGCATCCAGACCTCCGGCAACTGCATCCGCAACACCACCACCGACCCGTGGGCCGGCGCCGCCGCCGACGAGGTGGAGGACCCGCGCCTCTATGCCGAGGTGATCCGCCAGTGGTCCACGCTGCACCCGGAATTCACCTACCTGCCGCGCAAGTTCAAGATCGCCATCACCGCGGCGAAGCACGACCGCGCCGCCATCCGTGTCCATGACGTGGGCCTGCGCCTGCACAGGCGCGACGGCAAGACCGGCTTCGAGGTGATGGTGGGCGGCGGGCTCGGCCGCTCGCCCTATATCGGCAAGACCATCCGCGACTTCCTGCCCGAGGAGGACCTGCTCTCCTATCTGGAAGCGATCCTGCGGACCTACAATCTGGGCGGCCGGCGCGACAACATCTACAAGGCGCGTATCAAGATCCAGGTCCACGAGATGGGGGCCGAAGCCTTCGCGCAGAAGGTCGAGGCCGAATGGGCCGAGATCCGCGACGGCGCGCTGAAGCTGGACGCGGCGGCCCTCGACGCCATCCGCGACCGCTTCCTGAACCCCGCGCTGGAAGATCTGGACGACGCGCCGGCGGCGCTGACCACTGCGCTGGCCGATCCGGACTTTGCCCGCTGGCACGCCAATTCCGTCGCCCCACACAAGGCGAAGGGCCACGCCATCGTCACCCTGTCGCTGAAGCCCGTAGGCGGCCCGCCCGGCGACGCGACGGCGGACCAGATGGACGCCATCGCCGACCTCGCGGATCAGTACGCCTATGGCGAGATCCGCGTCGCCCACGAGCAGAACCTCACCTTCCCCTATGTGCGCCAGAAGGATCTTCCGGCCCTGTGGGCGAAGCTGAAGGCCATCGGCGTCGCCACCCCGAACGTCGGGCTCATCTCCGACATCATCGCCTGCCCCGGCCTTGATTACTGCTCGCTGGCCAATGCGCGCTCCATTCCCGTCGCGCAGAAGCTCACCGAACGGTTCGCGGACGATGCCCGCATCGCCGACATAGGCCGGCTGCATCTCAATATTTCCGGCTGCATCAATGCCTGCGGCCACCACCATGTGGGCCATATCGGCATCCTGGGGGTGGAGAAGAAGGAGCAGGAATTCTACCAGGTGACGCTGGGCGGCAAGGGCAACCACAAGACCCGCCTCGGCGAACTGATCGGCCCGGCCG
>JAEWBL010000666.1 GCA_023391175.1 Pseudomonadota bacterium | reverse complement strand
GGTGAACACCATCACGAACGCCGCGAGTGTCACCAGCCACAGGGCCGTCGTGCGGGGGATCTTCACGTAGTTCGCCAGATAGACGATGGAGAACACCGCGAAGACGTTGAAGAACACGCCGTCGATGTAGCGCACGCCCATGCCGAGCAGCACGTTGCGCGGATATTCCCGCAGCATGGTGAAGAAGGGGATGGCCTCCGCCTTGTTGGCGGCCTTCACCTGCTCGAATTCCGGCGTCTCGTGCACCTTCAGGCGGATGTACATGCCCACGATGATGAGCACGACGGAGCCGATGAAGCCCACGCGCCAGCCCCAGCTCATGAACTGCTCGTCCGCCAGCATGGAGACGATGGCGGTGACGCCCGAGGCAAGGCACAGGCCGAGCGCCAGGCCGATCTGCGGGATGGAGGCGAAGAAGCCGCGCTTGTCCTCCGGCGCGTATTCATACGCCATCAGCACCGCTCCGCCCCATTCGCCGCCGATGCCGATGCCCTGCGCGATGCGCAGCAGCAGCAGCAGGATGGGCGCGGCGACGCCGATCTGCGCATAGGTGGGCAGGAGGCCGATGGCCACCGTCGCCACGCCCATGATCATCAGCGTGATGATGAGCATGCTCTTGCGGCCCAGCTTGTCGCCGAAATGGCCGAAGATGAGCCCGCCCACCGGCCGCGCCACGAAGCCCACCGCGAAGGTGGTGTAGGCGAGCAGGATGGACACCACCGGATCATCGCCCGGAAAGAACAGCTTGTTGAAGACGATGCCGGCGACGATGCCGTACAGGAAGAAGTCATACCACTCGATGGTCGCGCCGATGACGCTGGCGCCGACCACGCGCCTCAGCTCGCGACTTGAAGCTCCTGCTTGCCCAGCCATTGTTGTGTCCTCCCGTCATTGATTTGATTTGGGGCGTTGTCTCGCCCGTTTCCGTTGTTCATCACGTCCTCCCGGATCATGTCGGCGGCTTTTTCTCCGATCATGATCGCGGGAATGTTTGTGTTGCCGGACACGAGGCTCGGCATCACTGAGCAATCCACCACCCACAGGCCATCGACGCCGCGGACCCGTAGGCGCGGGTCCACCACCGCATCGCGGTCGGCATCGGGGCCCATCCGGCAGGTGCCGGCGGGGTGGAAGATGGTGGCGCCGTATTCGCGCGCGAAGGCGAGGAGGCCCTCGTCGTCGGTGACGCCCGGACCGGGCAGCTTCTCTTCCGCCACATAGCTCTTCAGCGGCTCGGTGGCGGCGAGCTTGCGGGCGAACTTCATGCCGCCGATGGCGCAGCGGCGGTCGGTGTCGGTCGCAAGATAGTTGGCGGTGATCTTCGGCGGCGTGAGCGGATCGCCCGAGCCGAGCCGCACCCACCCCGTGCTTTCCGGCCGCAGCTGGCACACCGAGAGGGTGAAGCCGGAATAGTCATGCACCTTGCCGCCGGCCATGTCCGCCGAGAGGGTTCCGATATGGAACTGGATGTCCGGTGTCTTCGATTCCGGCAGCACGCGGGTGAACAGGCCACCCTGGTTGATGCCGATGGCGAGCGGGCCGCCGCGGAACACGAGATATTCGAGTCCCATCTTGATGCGCCCGAACAGGGAGTTCAGCGCGTCGTTGGTGGTGATGGGCTTGGTGCAGCGATAGAGCAGGCGCAGCTGGAGATGGTCCTGCAGATTGCCGCCGACGCCGGGGCTGTCCACATGGACGCCGATGCCGTTGGCCTTCAGGTGCTCGGCCGGCCCGATGCCCGAGAGCATGAGCAGGTGAGGGGACTGCACCGCGCCCGCCGAGAGGATCACGCCCCGGCGTGCGCGGATGACCTTCACCTGCCCGTCGCTGCTCACCTCCACGCCCACCGCGCGGCCATTCTCGAACAGCACGCGGCGCGCCTGCGTCTCGGTAAGGATGGTGAGGTTGGCGCGGCCCTTGGCGGGGGTGAGATAGGCCTTGGCGGCGCTGACGCGGAAGCCGTTGCGGGTGGTGAGCTGATAATAGCCGACGCCCTCCTGCCGGGCGCCGTTGAAATCCGCCGTCTCCGGCACGCCCAATTTGCGGCCGGCTTCCTTGATGACTTCGATGAGCGGGTGCTTGCGCGGGATCGAACTCACCGTCACGGGCCCGCCGGTGCCGTGCAGCGGGTCGTCCCCGAAGCGGGTGTTGTCCTCGAGCTTGCGGAAATAGGGCAGCACGTCGTCGAAGCCCCAGCCGGTGGCGCCGCGCGCCGCCCAGCCGTCGTAATCCTCCTTCTGGCCGCGGATGACGATGAGGCCATTGATGGAAGAACAGCCGCCCAGCACGCGGCCACGGGGCCAATAAATCCGCCGGTCGCCCATGGTTGGCTCGGGTTCCGTATGGAAGCGCCAGTTGAGGCGGTCGTTCCACATGGTCTTCCCGTAGCCCATGGGCACGTGAATCCAGGGATTGCTGTCTTTCGGTCCGGCCTCGACCAGAGCGACGCGGCTTTTGCCGTCTTCACTCAGGCGATTGGCCAGAACACAACCCGACGACCCGGCGCCGATGACGACGAAGTCGAAGTTTTCCTCGCCTTGCATGGCAGTTTCCTCTCTGCGGACCTGACGATGCGACGAAGGGATGAGATGAGTCAATCCAAATTTTGAAATGAAACGTCTCATTTAATGAGATTTATGTTGTGCGCTGCGAAGGGGCGCCTGTGCGGGTGCGTTGTGTTTGACAGCCGGATGCCAGCCGCTAAGGCTGCAGGTAGCGAGAGGCTGGCGATTCAGATGGCCAAGGCAAAACAGCAGCTGGATAGCGTGGAGAAGCCGGAGCGGCCCGAGGAGCGCGACAACGCCTCGGCCATGCTCCGGGCGCTCGACCTCCTCGGCGAGATCGCCCGTTCCGAGACCCCCCTCGGCGTGCCCGAGCTGTGCGTGCGCCTGTCTTTGCCCAAGCCCACCGTCCACCGCCTGTGCCAGAAGCTGGAGGCCGAATCCTATCTGCTGCGCGAGCCGGACGGCCGGCGCTTCGCGGTGGGGCCGCGCTTCCTGCGCATGGGCTTCGACATGCTGCGCAATTCGGTGAGTGCGGAGCGGCGCAGCATCCTTGAAGGGCTCGTGGACGTGGCGGGGGAAACCTGCAATTTCGTCACCCGCGTCGGGTCCGAGGCGATCTATCTCGATCGCGTGGAGGCCGCCTGGCCGCTGCGGATGCACCTGGAGGTGGGCTCGCGGGTGCCCATGCACTGCACGGCCTCGGGCAAGCTGTTCCTCTCCGCCATGCGTCCGGTGCAGCGCCGGCGGATCCTGGACTCCCTGCACCTCAAGGCCCAGACGCCAAACACCATCACCACCGCCGAGGCGCTGGAGGCGGAGCTGGAGCGCATCGCGCAGCGCGGCTACAGCACGGACGACCAGGAGTTTCTGGAAGGCCTGGTGGCCATCGCCGTCCCGGTGAAGGACAGGCGCGGCATGGTGGTGGCCGCGGTAGCCTGCCACGGCCCCTTGCCCCGTTTCTCGCTGGAGAAGGCGAAGGCCCTGGTGCCCAACCTCAAGGACGCTGCGGACCGGCTGGCCGCCACCCTTCCCGATTCCGGCGACGACGACACGGACACCTGACGCGCGGCGGACGGTCGATCCGGTCGGCCCTCCCCCGGCGGGGAATGGTCGCCATGTGCGGCGGCCTCTAGCATCCGGGCCATCCCCGGCGTCCGGCGCCGGCATCGAGTCGAGAAGGTCCCGCATCATGACGCAGGCCCCGCGCGCGCCGTTCCGCGCGCTTCTGGTTGTTCTGGCCTCGGCCGGTCTTGCCTCTGCCGCCTGCGCGCAGGAGCGGATGCGGCCCGGCCTCTGGGAGGTGACGACGGAGATGGCGCCGGTCCGTCCCGGAATGGCCGGCCTGCCGGGCATGGGCGCCCCGCAGCAGCGCTGCATCTCCGACGCTGAAGCGGCCCAGGCCAACGGCACCGCCGCGCAGGTGCGCGCGGCCCTCGCGGCCGAGGCGAAGGACTGCACCTTCGACGATGTAAAGGTGGAGGCGGATCGCGTCTCCTACCGCCAGACCTGCGGCGATTTCGGGCAGGTCTTCGATGTGCGCTACGGGGCCGACACCATGGACGGCACCATCACCATGAAGGGTCCCGGCGGCGCCCGCACCATGCGCACCAAAGGCCGGCGCATCGGCCCCTGCCGCTGACGGGAGCGTGGCCCATGGACAGCTTCAATGCCTCACGCACGAAGGTCGGCGACATGAAGGCGAGGCTCAGGCGGGGCGTTCTCGCCCTCTTCACGGTTCTGCTGCTGCCCCACGCCGCGGAAGCGCGGGACGCGGCGCCCGGCGAGGACGAGGTGAACACGGCCATGGCGCGAAGCGCCGATTATCGCGGAACGAAAGTCACCCGCATCAAGGGCTGCTTCCCCGCCGTCTCGGAGGACGGGGTCTCCGACCCGCGCCACGAGGACTGGTATTGCGGGGCGGAGGGGACGCCGCTGCCTTCGGATGCGCCGTTCCTCGAATTCGCCATCCGCCGCAAGCGGGGCCCGCGCGGGTTCGAGATG
>JAEWBL010000599.1 GCA_023391175.1 Pseudomonadota bacterium | reverse complement strand
CTACCGGGGAGGCCCTATGGGCTGGGCCTCCCCGCCGCCGCGTGGGATCAGCGGGCAGCCGGAGCCGTGGCCGGCGGGGTGGTCGCCGGGCGGTTGTTGTTGTTCACGGTGCCGGTGGTGGTCGGGGCCTTGTCCGCCTCGGTGAAGGTCGGGGCGTTCTTCAGCTCGTCCTTGGTCTTGCGCAGCACCAGGCGGTCCTTGCCGTCGGCGCGGGTCACCTCGACCGACTGGAACGGCACGGCCACATCCTTCTCGCCGATGCCGAGGAAGCCGCCCACACCGATCACCACCGCCGCCACATTGCCCGAGCGGTCAATGAGTAGGTCGTTGATATCGCCGAGATTCTCGTCGGCCGGGCCGCGCACGGCGGTGCCGATAAGGTTGGACGCCATGTGCTGGTCGGCCATCTGGCGGGTGACGAAGGTGGGCGCCGCGCCGGTGGCCGCAGCCGCGCCGCTGGTGGCGCCCATGGTGCCGGTGGGGGCCGGGGTCGCCTGCGGGGCGGTCGTGGTGGGGGCCGCCGTCTGCGCCATGGCGGTGGTGGAAAGAAGAACAGCCGCGGTCGCAGCGTAGATCGGCATCATCTTCATGTGATCCTCCTCGTGGGAACGTGTTCTAGCCCTATGGCCCGGTTCAAGGTGCAGAGAAGCACTTGCCGTGAGCGCAATCGCCCAAGGCCATGCTGTCCTCTACTTGAAAAAGGTGCGCCGGCTAGACTGGCCAGCGCGCACAGACAAGTTGAAGTTCAGAAGCTTAAGTCTTGTCTCTGCTGGCCTATCAACTCGATCCGCGCGGGGCGGTTCCCTTGGGTGCGATGCTTCTGCGTGTCGCCGGTCGTAGATAGTTGACTAGGAAACCGAACGCGGCGTAGTTTCCTAGGCAATCAATGAGGCGCTCCATGGCTCCCCCCGCTGCGGTTCCCGATCTCACCCGGCATCTCGGCTTCTGGCTGCGGCGCGTGTCCAACCACGTCTCCCACGCCTTCGCGGCCCGCCTCGCCGGGCGGGGCGTGACGGTGGCCGAGTGGAGCCTGATGCGGACCCTCCATGGCCGCGAGCCGCTCCCCCCCAGCCGGATCGCCGAGGAGATGGGCATGACCCGCGGGGCCATCACCCGCCTCGCCGACCGGCTGATCGCCAAGGCCCTGCTGGTGCGCACCGCCAGCGCCAGCGACGGCCGCGCCCAGACGCTGGCGCTCACCGCGGCGGGCCGCGATCTCGTGCCGGAACTGGCGGCCCTCGCCGACGCCAACGATGCCGCCTTCTTCGACTGCCTGACGCCGGCCGAGCGGGCGACGCTGGACCGCCTGCTGCGCCAGGTGGCCGAGCACGGCCGGATGACCGCGGTTCCCGTGGAATGAGGAGATCTCCGATGACCGAAGACCAGACCGAAGTGGCCCGGGCCTGCCTCGCCGCCGCCGAGAGCGACACCGCGAACTTCCCCGAGATCGTCGGGGCGCTCATCACCGCCGGGTTCGAGAGCTACGCCGTGGACCTCCGGCGCGCCACGGCCACCTATTACCTGCCGAGCGGCGACAGCCTGGAGTTGCCCACCCACAAGGCCGGGACGGCCATCGCCCCGACCCTCGACGCGGGCCGTCTCACGGCGGCGATCCGCGAGGCCCAGCAGCAGGCCCCCGGCTATACCTATCGCGGCTTCTGCGAGAAGGCCGCGGCGGCCGGCTGTGCCGGCTACATCGTCTCCTTCCCCGGCCGCCGCGCCGTCTATTTCGCCCGCACGGCGGAGACCCACGTGGAGCTGTTTCCGGGGTCGTGAGGGGCGTTCTGCCAGTCGGCCCAGTCTCCTCCCTTGCACCGCCGCAATCGGCATGGCACAGGCGAAAGGAGCCCGAGCCCCGAGCCCCGCCCCGAGCCCTAGGACCCAGAGGCATGTTCCGCACCCTCTCCGACTTCATCTCCGACATCACCGGAGGCCATCGCGAGGCCGCCGCCTTCGACGAGAGCGACTATCGCCTCGCCGCCGCGGCGCTGCTGGTCCATGTCATGTCCATCGACGGGGCGGTGACCCCGGAGGAGCAGGCCGTGCTGAAGACCATCCTCGCCGGCCGCTTCGCCCTCGACGAGAGCGAGACCGAGCAGCTGGTGGAGCTGGCCATCGCCAAGGACGCCGAGGCGGTGGACCTCTACGCCTTCACCAGCGTGCTCAACCGGGCGCTGGACGACGAGGGGCGGCTGCGGGTGGTCGAGATGATGTTCGAGGTGGCCTATGCGGACGGTGGCCTGTCCGAATTCGAGGACAACCTCGTCTGGCGCGCCGCCGAGCTTCTGAACGTCGGCTCCCGCGACCGCATCCGCATCCGCCGCGAGGTGCGCGAGGAGAGCGAAGGCGGCGAGACGCCGGCCTGAGGGCGCCGCCGTGGGCCAACCTCCGGAACCGGGTGCGGGAACCCTGCTGGTGGTGCTCCATCAGGAGCGCTCCACCCCGGGCCGTGTGGGCGAGCGCCTGAAGGCGCGCGGCTTCACGCTCGACATCCGCCGTCCGGCGCTGGGCGATCCCCTGCCCGAGACGTTCGCCGACCATGCGGGCCTCCTCGTCTTCGGCGGCCCCATGAGCGCCAATGACGAGAGCGACTTCATCCGCGCCGAGACCCGGCTGATGGAGCGGGCGCTGGCCGCGAACCTCCCCAGCCTCGGCATCTGCCTCGGTGCGCAGATTCTCGCCCGGGCGCTGGGCGGGCAGGTGGCACCCCATGCCGAGGGCATCTGCGAGATGGGCTATTACCCGCTCCAGGCCACCGCCGCCGGCGCCGCCCTGATGCCGTGGCCGGGCCATGTCTACCACTGGCACACCGAGGGCTTCGACGTGCCCCCCGGCGCGGACCTGCTCGCCACCGGCACCGTCTTCCCCAACCAGGCCTTCCGGGCGGGGGCGTCCTTCGGGGTGCAATTCCATCCCGAGGTGACGCGGGACATGATGGTGACCTGGATCGAGCGCGGCGCCCACCGTTTCACCCGGAAAGGGGCCCAGCCGGGGGACGCCCACCTCGCCGGATGGGCGCTGCACGACGGCGCGGTGGTGAGCTGGCTCGATGCCTTCCTCGCCACCGTCTTCGGTTCGGAGGATGGGCGGGCCGTCGCCCGCGGGGAAGGAGAGCTTGATGGTAACGGAGGGGGTGTTCGGGACTGACAGCGCCGAACGGCACCGATACCCCGCCTGAACCCCTCCCGAACGGCACCGATATCGCCGCTGACACGCCGGGTGTCAGCCGGCCGTCACAGCCCCCTCATGTGGCTGCGCTAGTGTCCCTCGAAAAATCGCGAGGGGGATAAATCCATGGACGCGCGCACGCCTTTCCCCGCCATCCGCGGCATCGGCTATTCCATCCGCACCACGTCGCCGGAGTTCGACGACCTCCCCGCCGCTCTCGACGAGGCCGAGGGCTTGGGCGTTGATTTCGTTGAGCTTCCCGCCTTCGCCTGGACGCTGGTGGTGGACGGACGGGTGCGGGAGGACCGCCTCGACCGGCTGGTCGCCGCCACCCGCCACCGCCCCTTCGGCTACACGGTCCACGGCCCGCTGGCCATCAACCTGATGTCCCCCAAGGAGCGCCTCCCCCGCCACGAGGCCCTTCTGGACGCCATGATCTCCATAGCCGGCTCACTAGGCGCCCCCCACCTCGTCCTCCACACCGGTTGCGTGCGGGGAGAGGATGATGTGGCGGTGGCCTACGAGCGCCAGCGCAACGCCCTCCTGCGGGCCGGCGACAAGGCCGGCGCGGCGGGTGTAACCCTCTGCGTGGAAAACATCTTCCGCTACGAATCCATGCGCGAGACGGCGCTGCCCTCGCGCCTCGCCGGGGAGCTGGACGCCATCGATCATCCCCACGTCCGCGCCACTCTGGACGTCAGCCACGCCCTCCTGCGGTCCACCGACGCCCGGGTGGATTTCGCCGCCGAGATCGCCGCTTTGGCCCCTTACGCCCGCCATGTCCATGTCCATGAAAGCTTTGGCAGGCCTCAGGAAAGCTGGGCCATCGACGACGCCGAGCGGGCAGGCCTCGGCGAGGGCGACCTGCATCTGCCCCTCGGCTGGGGCGGCATCGACTGGGACCTCGTCGCCCGCCGCTGCGCCTTTCCGGCCGGCACCATCGTGAACCTGGAGTTGAACCGCCGCTACTGGCGCGAGCTGCCCGACCAGATCGTGCGCCTGCGCGCCCTCGCCGAGACCTTCGCCAGCCGCGCCGGCGCCCCGGCCTGAGATGGGTGCGGTGCGGCGGAGGGTGGGCCCCTCGATGCCGCACTGCACACTCATGCCTTTGATTTGATGCGCCTTTTAATTCGCGCCGGTGCTCCCCTCCGGGGCCAAATCGACTAGCTTGGCGGCGAAGGAGTCCGCCCATGCCCGTCGCCACCAAGCCCGAATACAAGTCTTCCCCGCAGCCGGAGGGCGGCGCGGATGGACTGTTCATGTCCTCGAGCACCCGTGCGTTGCTGAAGCGGTGGAGCGTGTTCATCGCCGTCACGGTGATCGCGCTCATCAGCCTCCTCCTCTCTTTCGCTTCGCATCAGGCCTGGCTGATCGTCTTCTGCGTGCTTTTTCCCCTTGTTCTCGTTGGGATTTTCGACGTCACCCAATCCGAGCACTCGCTGCTGCGCAACTATCCGGTGATCGGCTCCGTGCGCTGGATATTCGAGGCCCTGCGGCCCTATCTGCGCCAGTATCTGATGGAGGACGACCAGTCCGAGCGACCCTACAACCGCGAAGACCGTTCCATCATCTACGCCCGCGCGAAGAACGAGGAGGATCGTCAGCCCTTCGGCACCGAGCTCGACACCTACGCGGCTGAATACGAGTGGATGACCCATTCCCTCGCGCCGGCGCCGGTGGCGCACGAGCCTTTCCGGGTGACGGTAGGCGGGAGCGCCTGCGCAAAGCCTTACTCCGCGTCGGTTCTCAACGTCTCCGCCATGAGCTTCGGCTCGCTGGGACGCAACGCCATCGAGGCGCTGAACCTCGGTGCGAAGACCGCGGGCTGCTATCACGACACCGGCGAGGGCGGACTCTCGCCCTATCACCGCATGCATGGCGGCGACATCGTGTGGGAGCTGGGCTCCGGCTATTTCGGCGCCCGCAACCGCGACGGCACCTTCTCGCCCGAGCGCTTCGCCGAGCGCGCCACGGACGATCAGGTCAAGATGGTGGAAATCAAGCTCTCCCAAGGCGCCAAGCCCGGCCATGGGGGCGTGTTGCCGGCCGCCAAGGTGACACCGGAGATCGCCGAAATCCGTGGCATCCCCCTGGGCGAGGACTGCATCTCGCCCTCCCGTCACTCGGCCTTCTCCACCCCGGCGCAGATGATGGAATTCGTGGCGCAACTGCGCGAGCTGTCCGGCGGCAAGCCGGTGGGCATCAAGCTGTGCGTCGGCCACCCGAGCGAGGTGTTCGCCCTCGCCAAGGCCATGGTGAAGACCGGCATCCAGCCGGATTTCGTCGTGGTCGACGGCGCCGAAGGCGGCACCGGCGCCGCGCCGCACGAACTGGCCGATCACCTGGGGATGCCGCTCCGCGAAGGCCTGATCCTCATGCGGAATGCGCTGGTCGGCACCGGGCTTCGGCAGGAGGTGCGCCTGGCCGCGTCCGGCAAGGTGACGTCCGGCTTCTCCATGGCGGCGAACATGGCCATCGGCGCGGACTGGTGCAACGCGGCCCGTGCCTTCATGTTCTCCCTCGGCTGCGTCATGTCCATGCGCTGCCACACCGGCACCTGCCCCACGGGGGTGACCACCAACGATCCCCATCTGCAGCGGGGACTCGTGGTGGACGAGAAGGCGGAGCGGGTGGCGAGCTTCCACCGCCACAGCGTCCATGCCCTGGCGGAACTGGTTGCCGCCGCAGGGTTGGAGCATCCGCGCGAGCTGTTGCCCCACCATGTCTGGCACCGGGTCAGCCCCATCGAGGTGAAGGCGCTCGACCGGATCTACACCTTCCTCGAATCCGGCGCTCTTCTGGATGCGCCGGACGAGACGCCCTATGCCGCCGAGTGGCATGCGGCCGACGCCGACAGCTTCGCGCCACGGCAAACCGTGGGCCCGCGCCGCGCCGCCTGAGTCGGATCGGCATCCAGCCTTGCGGGGGCAGCCGGCGGTCCCCATATGCGGCTGGTCGGGATGCCGCAAGGGTCCCGGCGGGCATGGCCGGATAGGTGCATGCCCGGCAATGCAAAGTCGCTTGACGAGGGCTTTGGCCGATGTCGCGGATGTCTTCCCTGTCGTCCCCCTTTCTCCTGGGGTTCGACGAGGTCGAGCGGGCGCTCGACCGGGTGGCCAAGAGCGCGGACGGGTATCCTCCCTACAATGTGGAGAGGATCGAAGCCGCCAGTGAGCCGCTGCGCCTCAGGATTACCCTGGCGGTGGCGGGTTTCACGGCGGAGCAGCTTGAGGTTGTGCTGGAGGAGAAGGAACTGACCATTCGCGGCCGTCAGGTCGAGGATGGGCAGGGCCGGATTTTCCTGCACCGGGGCATCGCCGCCCGGCAGTTCCAGCGCACCTTCGTGCTCGCAGAGGGCATGAACGTGCTGGGTGCCGAATTGAAGCACGGCCTCCTGTCTGTGGATCTGGTTCGCCCCGAGCCGGCCCGCCACGCCAAGCGAATCGACATCGTCTCCCGCTCCTGAAGGGGAGGGATGCCGGATTTGCCAGGGGTAAAGGAGTAGATCGATGACCCACGATATCGAAAACGAGGCCCTTGAGAATATCACGCCCGAGGCTTTGGCTGTCCTCGGCGGCGGCGAGATCGCCTACGTGCGCAGCATCAAGTCGGAAGACGTGCCGTCCCTGTTCCCGCAGGCGCCGCAGATCGCTGCCGGCATGACCCTGTTCACGCTGCACGCAGCAGATGGCACCCCAATCATGCTCACCGACAGCCGCGAGGCCGCGCTGGCAAATGCCATGCAGCACGAATTGGTGACCGTCAGCGTTCACTGACGCGCAGCGTCGGGAAGCGGCGAATATTCGCAAAGTTTTTCAGCCGGGCCTGCAAGGGCCCGGTTTTTGTTTGCGATCCCCCGCCTGATCAGGCGGCGTTGGAGGCCGAGGCGGCTGTGAGCAGCGCGTGCATCGCGCCGGCGTCCCGCGTCGCCCGGAGCTTTTCCACAACATCGGGATCGCGCAGCATGCGGGCGACCCGCGCAAGCGCCTTGAGATGATCCGCGCCGGCCGCTTCAGGAGCCAGCAGCAGGAACACGAGGTCGACCGGCGCGCCATCCAGCGATTCGAAATCGATGGGCTTCTCCAGGCGCGCAAACAGGCCGAACAGCTTGGTGAGGCCGGGCAGCTTGCCATGTGGGATGGCGATACCATTGCCGACGCCCGTCGAGCCGAGGCGTTCGCGCTGCAGCAGGGTATCGAAGATGTCCCGCTGGTCGCGGCCCATCAGCTGGCCCGCATGATGGGAAAGCTCCTGCAGGGCCTGTTTCTTGCTGCTCGCCCGTAGCATCGGAAACACTGCGTCCGGGGCAAGGAGGTCGGCGAGCGGCATCGATCAGGTCCCTGGGGCGAGCGGCCGAGGCTCGGTAAAGCGGCGGACGCGAGGAACGGTCAAGGCCGGCGGCGCCCCCAAAGCGCCGTTGCATTGCCCCGTCCCCATTCAAAACGCGGAGGGCTACCCCTCCCGGAGGTCGTCACTGCGGCCTCCATCTAGCGTTAACCCGCTTCGGGCTCAAGCCGGGAGCGGGAGCGCAGAGGTTCGTCGGTACGGGTCGATGCAGATCCGACGCGCTCAGGCCGCCCCCTTGGGCTCACCGGCACAGCGTTCAGGACATGCCCCCCGGCATTGCGTTCATCCGAGACGGCCGCTGATCCCGCCCCGGCCATCAGTCTTAGGTGCGCAAGGCGGGGAGCCTGCGAACAGGCTCCCCGTCGCGACTTCTAGTGCAGTTCCTCGGAACCCGGATCGATCCACCCCACGTGGCCATCGGGTCGACGATAGACGACGCTCACCCGGCCATGGCCGGCATGACGGAAGACCACGACCGGCGCGCCGGTGATGTCGAGCTCC
>JAEWBL010000652.1 GCA_023391175.1 Pseudomonadota bacterium | reverse complement strand
TCCCAGTAGGGCAGGATGTGGATGGTGACGAAATCCACGTTCTCGGTGAGGCCCTTGTTGCGCTCCCAGAACTCCCACACGTCGGCATAGGTGACGGGCACGCCGCCCACCTCCCGCTTCACGCGGGCGAGAACGCTGGCGAGTTCCGTGGCCGACATCTCGCCACGCAGCAGCACCTCGTTGCCGACAACGACGGCCTTAACCACGTCGGGATTTTCTTTCGCGAGACGGATGCCGGTCTCCAGCTCGATGCGGTTGCGGTCCGCGTCCGGCCCCAGCCAGATGCCGAGCAGCATGGTGAGCCCGTGCTTGCGGGCGAGCGCCGGTGCCTTGTCGAGGCCCATCTCTATGGAATAGGTGCGCACGCAGGACGTGATCTGCGCGAGGCGGACGAAATCCTCCTCGATCTGCGCCTCGGGAATCACCAGACCCTTCTGGAAGGGCGACTGGCCGTCGCGGAACGGAGCGTAGGAGACACAAGGCAGCTTCTCGCCCGGAGCCAGCGGCGACGGCGGCATCTCGACCGGACGCCCTACGTAGGTCCACAGGCCGGCGATGAGGCCACAGACCAGGAGCGCCAGCACCAGCGGCAGCCGCACGGAGGAAGGCATCTCGTCTCCAGAGGTGAAGGTATCCCCCGCGCCACATAGAGCCTTGGACGGGCGGTGTGAAGCCTCCGCCTCAACCTTGGCGGACGGCAGGCGAAAGCCACGCTTTCCATGCGGCATGTGCTGAACGACGCGCCGTCATGCTGACAAATTCTCTCCCTTCTCCTAGGGTGTCGGGCGCGGCGCCCGCCGACCATTTTCTCGAGATCATGATCCTCATGCACCCCTACCGCCTCCCGCTGCTCGCGGCCGCAATCGTTTTCGCGTGCCTCTCGCCGGCCTCGGCCCAGTCCCAGTCGGCCGACCAGAAGCCGCCGGCGGAACTGACGGCCGAGCAGAAGGCTGCAGCCGAGCAGCGCCGCTCGGTCGAGGAGTTCAATGAGGCGGCGAAGCTGCCCGGCGCGGCCGGTCTGCCCGAATGCGTCTTCACCGGGCGGCGGATCGCCGCACTGATCTGGAACGACGACGTGGACACCGCACGGCGTCATCTCGAATTCTACGAGCGCTTCGGCTGCCCCACCGAGCACCTGAAGGTGGCGGTGCGCTGCCTCGTGCGGCAGGGCAAGATCGACACCAAGGCGCGCGAGCGGGTGGATGCGCGGGCCCAGCAGTGCTGGGTGAACCCGGATTATGTCGCCGCCGCCCCGGCCCCCGCCGCCGGTGCCGCCCAGGGCGCAACCCCTGCCGCCCCTGGCGCGGCGCAATAATAAGATCATTGGGCAGACACCCGGCTGACGCAGCGGCGTCGAAGAGGCGCCATGATCGGGATTTATCTCTCTGCCTGAGAGTGTTAGTGTCTCGACGCACTGCAGCGTAAATTTACCGTTAACGCTGCGGTGCCGACCGTGGGGCAGGTCGAAAGCATGCCCCGGTCCGTTCGCGTAATTCCCCGGAAACGTCCTCTGGAACCTGCGCCTTAAGCCAGCGTTCAGGTTCCGACTTCCCCTGATGGGTGGGCATCGCCATGCGTCCCGGTCTTGCTGCTGCGGCAGCGGTCATTGCGGTTGTGACCTCGTTCCACGCCGCGATGTGGCTTTCCATGCGTCCAGAGGCAAGCGCTCCGAACATCACGGACCGCTTCCAGAGCCTGTCCTTCGCGCCCTTCTCCCGGGACATGAGCCCGGAGGGTGACGCCCCCACCACCGAGGCGCAGGTGCGCTCGGACATGGCGGTCGTGGCGCCCTACAGCCGCGGCGTGCGCACGTATTCCTCCACCCACGGCAAGGAACTGATCGCCCCCATCGCGGCCGAGCAGGGCCTGCGCGTGACAGCCGGCGCCTACCTGAACCGCGAGGTCAACAAGGATACGGGCAAGCCAATCGAGGTGGTCGACAAGAAGACCGGCAAGAAGGTCACCGTTAAGGACCTCAACGACCTTGAGATTGACGGCGTGGTCAAGGTCGCCCGCCAGAACCGCAACGTGAACGCCGTCATCGTCGGCAACGAGACGCTTCTGCGCGGCGACATGACCCCGTCGGAGTTGGCCGCCGTCATCCGCAAGGTGAAGCGCCAGGTCAACGTGCCCGTGAGCACCGGCGAAATCTGGAACACCTGGCTGGAGCCGGGTGGGTCCGAGCTTGTCGCCTCCGTGGACTTCATCCTCGCCCACATCCTGCCCTACTGGGAGGACGTGCCGGCGGACCAGGTGGTCGACTACAGCATCAACGCCTACAACCGCCTGCGCGCCGCCTATCCCGGCAAGCGCATCGTGATCGGCGAGTTTGGCTGGCCCTCGCACGGCTACAACCGCGGTGCCTCCGTGCCTGATCCCATGGAGCAGGCCAAGATCATCCGCAATTTCGTCGCCCGCGCCGATGCGCTCGGCATCGAGTACAACATCATCGAGGCCTTCGACCTGCCCAAGAAGCAGAACGAGGGCTCGGTGGGTCAGTACTGGGG
>JAEWBL010000643.1 GCA_023391175.1 Pseudomonadota bacterium | reverse complement strand
ACGTGGACGGCGCTCACATCGCCGACACCATCAAGGGGCTCAATCCCGCGACGACGCTGTTCATCGTCGCCTCCAAGACCTTCACCACCGTCGAGACCATGTGCAACGCGGGCACCGCCCGAGCCTTCATCGCGCATGCGCTGGGCGAAGCGGCGGTCGGCGACCATTTCGCCGCCGTCTCCACTGCGCTTGACCGGGTGGAAGCCTTCGGCATTTCGCGCGAGCGGACTTTCGGCTTCTGGGACTGGGTGGGTGGTCGCTATTCGGTTTGGTCCGCCATCGGCCTTCCGGTGATGATCGCCATCGGCCCGGACCGGTTCAGTGAGTTCCTCGCCGGCGCCGCGGCCATGGACGAGCATTTCCGCTCGGCGCCGCTGGACCAGAACATGCCGGTGCTGCTGGGCCTCGTCGGGATCTGGCACCGCAACGTCTGCGGCTTTCCCAGCCGCGCCATCATCCCCTACGACCAGCGGCTCGCGCGCCTGCCGGCCTATCTCCAGCAGCTCGACATGGAGAGCAACGGCAAGAGCGTCACGCGCGACGGCCGGCCAGCCGTGCGTGGCACCGGCCCCATCGTCTGGGGAGAGCCGGGCACCAATGCCCAGCACGCTTTTTTCCAGCTACTCCACCAAGGCACCGACACGGTGCCGGTTGAGTTCCTGATTGCGGCTCAGGGCCACGAGGCGAACCTGGCGAATCACCAGAACCTTCTGGTGGCCAATTGCCTCGCCCAGGCGGAGGCGCTGATGCGCGGCCGCACGCTGGAGGAGGCCGCGGCTCAGCTGGTGGAGAAGGGTTTCGATGCCGACAAGGTGGCGGCCATTGCGCCCCATCGCGTTTTTCCCGGAGACCGCCCGTCCGTCACCATCGCCTATGCCGAGCTGGACCCGTTCTCGCTCGGCCGCATCATTGCGCTCTACGAGCACCGGGTGTTCGTCGAGGCGGCGGTGTGGGGAATCAACGCCTTCGACCAGTGGGGCGTGGAACTGGGCAAGGAGCTGGCGACCCAGTTACTTCCGGCGGTCCAGGGCGGGCCGCTTCCCACGGGTGCATCGGGCTCGACGGCGGGCCTGCTCGCCCATCTCGGCGCGCTCCGGCAGGGCTGAAACCCCTGTTCTTCTCCTAATCGCCCTGCGCGCTTAAGCGCGCTTGCCGACGGAAGCGGGCAATGCTGCTATGCAGCATTGCGGGTCCGCCTCTGCGTATTTTGTATACCACGAGGTCAGGCAGGCGCGGTACAAGGTGGGCGTACCGGGACGCGGAGGCGTCGGGCGAATTGGATCAGGCCCGGCGAAACGCGCCGCATCCCTTCGGCATCATGCCGGGAGAGAGTTATGAACGCGCTTGAGCTTACGGCTTTCGGCCTTTTCGGGATCGTCCTCACTTTCGCCGCCAACGGCCTCACGGCCCAGAAGCCGTACATGACGGTTGCCGGCGGCCCTGGCATTCCGATCGAGGATGTCCTGCTGCAGACGCCCGAGCCTCGCTTTGCCCGCGTTGCCCCCTCCGCGGACTCCAAGGGCACCGCCTCGAACCTCGTCATGGTCCATGCGGGTCCCTTCACAGCTTCGGCCCCGCGCGGCAACTGACCAAAAAGAAGGGAGCGGCAAGCCGCTCCCTCAGTTGGGCCCGGGGTAGGTGGGCCGAAAGTTTGAGGCCGAGCCTCAGCCGGTGACCTTGGCGCTCGCCGGCTGGGCAGCAGCCTCGGCGGCGGCGCCGGCGACGAAGCGGCTGCGCATCGGCTTCAGGACGAAGATGGCCATGAGGGCGGCGATCGCATTGACCGCAGCGGTAATCATGAACACCAGGTCCCAGTTGCCGAGGCTCGCCACAGCCACCGAGGCCATCGGCACCACCAGAGAGGCCGTGCCCTTGGCGGTGTAGAGAAGGCCGGCATTGGTGGTGGCGAACTTGCCGCCGAAGGTGTCGCCGCAGGTGGCGGGGAAGAGCGAGTAGATCTCACCCCAGGCGAAGAACACGAGGCCGGTGAGGATCACGAACAGCACCGGGTTGGAGCCGAAGTGCGCCAGGGCCAGCACGCCGACCGCCTCGAGGGCGAAGGCGATGAACATGGTGTTCTCACGGCCGATGTTGTCCGACACCCAGCCGAAGAAGGGACGGGTCAGGCCGTTCAGCACGCGGTCGATGGACAGCGCGAAGGTCAGCGCCGGCATGGTCAGCCCGAGGATGGAGACCGGCACGTCGGCGATCTTGAAGTCCTTGGCGATGGAGCCGAGCTGCGCGGTCGCCATGAGGCCACCAGCCGCCACCAGCACGAACATCAGGTACATCACCCAGAACACGGGGGCCTTGACCATTTCGCCGGGGCCGTAATTGCGACGGCTCTGGGTGGCCGAAGCCTTGACCGGGGGAAGCTGGCCTTCCTTCGGGGCCTGGAGCAGCAGCGAGAGCACCATCACCACGATGCCCTGGAGCAGGCCGAAGAAGAGAAAGGTGTGCTCATAGCCCTGCGACTTGATCATGGCCGCGATGGGCACGATCGTGAGGGCGGAACCGGCACCAAAGCCCGCAGCGGTGATGCCCGCGGCGAGACCGCGGCGATCGGGGAACCACTTCAGCGCGGAGCCGACGCAGGTACCATAGACCGCGCCCGCGCCGGTGCCACCGAGGGCTGCCGACACATAGAGCATGGCGAGGCTGTCGGCCCGCGAATTGAGGAACCAGGACAGGGCGCACAGGATACCGCCGATGAACACGACGATCCGCGGGCCGAACTTGTCCACGAACCAGCCCTCAACCGGGACCAGCCACGTTTCGAACAGCACGAAGATGGTGAAAGCGACCTGGATGGAGGCGCGGCCCCACTGGTGCTTCTCGTTCATGGGCTCGACGAACAGCGTCCACCCATACTGAAGATTGGCGATCATCGACATGCAGATGACGCCGATGAGCAGTTGCAGCCAACGCCCTCCAATCGGGCCGCCGACAGGCGCTGCGGAGTTCTGAGCCATTTCCTTCCCTTTCTCACTGGGGATCATCGAGTGCGATGAACGGCCCGTGACGGTCGCCATTCTTGTTCGGGTCATTCATCGACCCGTTCGCGAACCACGACGGAAGATGCGGAAGGAATCTGGTATACAGAATGCCGTTACGGCTATGTAACTGTTACTTTCCCATGAAAACCAGACGTTAAAGGGCTATTTTGACAGGCCGGCACCAGAACCCGCCCACGAAAAGGGCGGGCCTCCCAAGTTCCACATTGCGATCTCAGTAATCCAATGCAGAAGAGGGCTACGTATTCATCTTATCGTCTACTCGAGACATATGAACATGAGCCGAATCATTTTCCTTTTCTACATTGATGCGATGGCCCGGCCAAGCCCCGCCATTTAAGCAAGGCGATCCCTTGGGCGGGACCAGATTCGCCATGACCGGCACCAATTCGCCCTGCCATCTGCGGCTCAAACGAAAAAAGCCCCGGCCGAAGCCGGGGCTTGAGGGACCGCCGGATGGCGGTGGAGGGACTCGTTGGCGCGCGAGCAGGCCGCGCGGATCGAGGTGTGGCGTTTCTGGGCGGGGCCTCGCCCCTTTCCCGAACACCAGCGCCATTCAGGCGGCGCGCGACAGAGTCAATCCGGGCGGCCTTTACCGCCCGGATTGGGGACTCACGCCGTCGCCTGGCGCGTGGCCGTTGCCGCCGCAGCCGCCGCCTCGGCATTGAGCCGGTGATGGCGGGCGAGCATGGGCCGCAGGACGAACAGGGCGGCGAAGGCGGCGGTCAGATCCATGGCGGCGACCGTGTAGAGCACCGTGCTCCAGCTGCCGGTCGCTTCCATCAGCAGGTTGGCCAGCGGCACCAGCAGGGCGGCGAAGCCCTTCGCGGTGTAGAGCATGCCGTAGATCTTGCCGATGTGCTTGGAACCGAAGGTATCCGCCGCCGTGGCCGAGAACAGGGAGTAGACTTCACCCCAGGCCAGGAAGACGACGCCCGACAGGATCACGAACGCCCAGGGGTTTGTCCCGAACGTGCCCAGCGCCACGATGCCGATACCTTCCATGGCGAAGGCGAAGAACATGGTCTTCTCACGGCCGATATGGTCGGAGATCCAGCCGAAGAAGGGACGCGAGAAGCCGTTCAGGATGCGGTCCAGCATCAGGGCGAACGGCAGCGCGGCCATGGTGAAGAAGTACAGGTTCACGTCGATGTGCTTGACGCCAAGGTCTTCGGCGATCACGCCCAGCTGCGCCACCGCCATCAGGCCGCCCGAGACGGTGAGGACGAACATGGTCAGCATCACGTAGAACACCGGGGTGCGCAGGGCCTCACCGAGAGTGTAGTCCCGCCGGGACTGGGCCACCGTCGAGGAGAACGTCACCTCGCTCTTGCCCGGCGCCCGAAGGAAGCCGGCGGCGAGCATGATGACGGCGCCCTGCACGAGGCCGAAGGTGAAGAAAGTTTCCTGGTAGCCGCTCGACTTGATCATCGCGGCGATGGGCAGAATGGTCAGCACCGTGCCCGAGCCATAGCCGGCGGCGGTAAGGCCGACCGCGAGACCGCGGCGATCCGGAAACCACTTCAGCGCGGCATTCACGCAGGTGGCGTAGACGCAGCCGACGCCGATGCCGCCGATGGCCGCGGCCACATAGAGCGCCGTGAGCGAACCGGCATAGGAGTTCATCACCCAGCTGAGGCCGGTGAAGAAGCCGCCGACCAGCACCATCACGCGCGGGCCGTACTTGTCGATGAAGTAGCCCTCGATGGGCGTGAGCCAGGTCTGCACCACGACAAACACGGTGAAGGCCACCTGGACGGAGGCGCGGGTCCAGCCGTGCGCCGAAACGATCTCGGGGACGAACAGCGTCCACGAATACTGGATGTTTGCTGCGGCCACCATGCAAACGACGCCGGCGACCAACTGGAGCCAGCGATTTGTCGCTGGCGCCTTCACTGCCATTTCGCTCATTTTTCCTACCCCTTAGACCATTTTTATATTTTTGATCTGATTGACCGCCCCACCCTCTTATTGTCCCTCGTGGCGCGGCATTTCGTTTTTCGGACGGTTCGTTCCCTCCCCGTCAGACAGCACCGGCGGCACGCATGCCGGCGATCTCTTCGGCCGAGAAGCCCACGCTCGCGAGGACCTCCTCGGTATGCTCGCCGAGGAGCGGGGCCCGCTCCACCGGCACGTGATTGGCGGACAGGCTGATGGGCGAGCCGACCGTCACATAGGTTCCGCGCTCGGGGTGCGGCACCTCTACGAGGAAGCCGCGATCGTAGAGCGCGCGATCTTCCATGATGTCCTTGGTGGAGAGCACCGGCCCGCAGGGCACGTCGATGGCGTTGAGCGCCTCCATCACCTCGAACTTGGTGCGGCGGGCGGTCCAGCGCTCGATGATCTCGAAGCACTGGTCCAGCCGCTGGGCGCGGGCCTCGTGGGAGGCAAATTTGGGATCGTCGATCAGGTCCTTGCGGCCCACGAGGCGCATCAGCGGCGCCCAGCCCTGGGGCTGGATGATGACGTAGCAATAATCGTTCTCGCCGCCGGGAGCGCAGCGCAGCGCCGCTCCGGGCTGGCCGCCGCCGGAGCAGTTCCCGGCCCGGGGCACGCATTCGCCGGACGGGGCGCCGGGATATTCACCGAGCGCGCCCGCGTCGAGGCGCTGCTGGTCGCGCAGCTTCACCCGGAGCAGGTTGACCACGCAGTCCTGCATGGCCACGTCCACCTTCTGGCCCTCGCCCGTCACGGTGCGCTGGAACAGAGCGGCGAGGATGCCGGCGACGCAATGGATGCCGGTGCCGGTGTCGCCGATCTGGGCGCTGGAGGCCGTCGGCGGTCCGGAACGCCAGCCGGTCGTGCTCATGGCCCCACCCATGGCCTGGGCAATGGTCTCGTAGGCCTTGGCGTCGACGCCCGAGGCTTCGGCGAAGCCACGGATGGAGGCATAGATCAGCCGCGGGTTGCGGACGCGCACCTGCTCATAGCCGAAGCCCTGGCGGTCGAGTACGCCAGGGCCAAAGTTCTCGACCAGCACATCGCAGGTTTCCACGAGGCGGTTCAATGCCTCCTGGCCGGCGGGGGTCTTGATGTTGAGAGTAACGCTCTTCTTGTTGGCGTTGAGCATGGTGAAATAGAGACTGTCCACGTTGGACTTGTCCCTCAGCTGCGACCGGGTGATGTCCCCGCGCCGCGGCATTTCCACCTTGATGACATCCGCGCCCAGCCACGCAAGAAGCTGCGTCGCCGAGGGGCCGGACTGAACGTGCGTCATGTCCAGGACGCGCACGCCGTCAAGCGCCTTGCCCATGCACCCACTCCCGGAAATTCCTGCCCTGTTTCGGTGCCGGTCTGCGCCGGCTTGGACGTGCCCCCAGAGATACGATCGGAGGGAACATTCCCTGGCATTTCAAGTTTTGAATTACGTATGCCAGATACAGAACTGTAACACTGCGTTCGCCCGTTCGCAAACGGGTTTTGAGTCATTCTTAGACCAAAGTCGGAAAAAACGTCGGGGCCGCAGCGGGATACAGGCGGCCCCGATGGCTGCCAGCGCCTCAGCGCAGGGCGGCGAGGCCGGCTTCGATACCGCCCGAAACGGCCTCAAGTGCCGGCTGGGCCTCGGATTCCTTAAGGTAATGCCGCATGAGGTCGGTCGCGCTGATGACGCCGACCAGGGCGTAGCTCTCGATCACCGGCAGATGGCGCACCTGATGCTCCACCATCAGCCGGAGCACCGTCTCTATGGTGTCTTCAAGGGTGCAGGAGATGACCTCTCGCTTGAGCAGCGAGGCCAGCACCACCTTCGGCGTGTTGGCGCCATGCTCCAGAACCGCGCGGGTCACGTCCCGCTCGGAGAAGACGCCCACCACCGTGTTGCCCTCGGTGCGGCAGACGTCCTTGATGATGACGGAGGAAATGTTCTCCCGCTTCATCACGAGCACGGCGTCGGCCACCGTCTCGTGCATGCGCAGGGTGATGATGCGGGTGTCACGTTTTTCCCGCAGGATATCGTCCACGGTAATCATTGGCGTGTCCTCCCCTGGCGAATGCTCGCCCAATGCCACGGC
>JAEWBL010000632.1 GCA_023391175.1 Pseudomonadota bacterium | reverse complement strand
CTCCAGCTCCGCCCTCAGTTCGGCGCAGGCGGGCAGGATGATCTGGTCACCGACGATGGCGAGGTAGCGGCTGGTGATGTCGAAGGACTTCAAGCCGGAAAACGCGAAGATCCGCACCCAGTGGTAGTCGAAGACCTGTTCCACATATTCGAGATAGAATTGCGTGAGCCGGGCTTCCAGCGGCCTCGACCGATCCGTCACCAGCGCCGACCAGTCCGCCTTCCAGCGGCTGAGATAGACGTGCTCGTAGACCCGCTCGATGAGCGCTTCCTTGGAGGGGATGTAGCGGTAGATGGCGGAGTGGGTAATTCCCATTCGCTTCGCCAACTCGCGCGTCTGCCCCTCGAACCCGTGCTCGGCGAAGAAGCGGACCGCCTCCTCGATGATGGCCTGCTCGCGATCCGCCGCACGCATGTGCTGGCGGCGCGGGCGGCCGGGGGGCGACTGCTTCTGGTCGGGCGTGGGCTTCAAGGCGTGTCCGTTCGGCGCGTGGGCCGGGCGCCCACGGCCCTGCGATAGCGCAACCTTCCCGCGCCACCAAGGGCCTCAGCATGTTGAGGCGCAATCTCGCGCCCGCGTCGCAACGAGGCGGGGCTGCGGCAAGGCGAAGAAAAGAAGAGCGAAGGCAATAATGATATATACGAATGGGAATAACGTTGCGGTGCGCTGCAATAACTCGCTTGCGGACGATCACTCCAAGTTTTCCGGCGATTGCCACGCAGCACTATTGACAGGCCGGTCGGCCTGAGATCATGTTGTGACCAAGTGGTCACTAAAATGAAGCCACGACCGGGAGGACCTGCCCTTGAAAGCCCGCGCTTTCGCCTATGCGCGTCCGTCGAACCTTGCCGAGGCGCATGCCGCCTTTGCCGGGGCCGATGGCGATGCGAGCTACATTTCCGGCGGACAGAGCCTGGTGCCGGCGCTGGCGATGCGGCTGCAGGGACCGCAGGTTCTGATCGACCTCTCCGACATTTCCGAGATGCGTGGCGTTTGTCTGCAAGGGGAAACCCTGCGCATCGGCGCGCTCACCCGCCATGCCGAAACGCTGACCGAGCCGCTGATCCGCGCCCATGCGCCGCTGCTCGCGGCCGCCGCGCCTTTCGTCGCCCATCCCGCGATCCGCAATCGTGGCACGGTCGGCGGCAGCGTGGCGCTGGCCGATCCGGCGTCGGAGTTCCCGGCCATGATGCTGGCGATGGGCGCCGAGATGGAGATTTCCGGGGCTGACGGCCTTCGGCGCGTTCCGGCAGACGATTACTTTCAGGATCTCTACCAGACCGCCATCGAGCCCGGCGAAATCCTCGTGGCGCTTCATGTGCCCGCCGCGGGCCCGCGCCATGTCTGGGCCTTCGACGAGATGGCGCGTCGGCGCGGCGATTACGCCATGGTGGGCGGCGGCATCCTCGCCGAGCGCGACGGGGCTGTGATCGCGAATCCGCGCATCGCCCTGTTCTCGGTCGGCCCGACGCCGGTACGCGCCCGCACTGCCGAGGCCGAGATCGCCAACAAGGCGCTCGATGCCGAGACGATCGCCGCCGCCCAGCGTGCCCTCGATGCCGACATTGAGCCGCTCGACGATGCCGAAGTTCCCGCCGCCATGCGCCGGCACCTCGCCCGCGTCCTGCTCGGGCGCCTGCTGCGCAAGCTGGAGACCTGCTCATGAACATGATGGCGGGCACCGTCCCCCTCACGCTCACCGTCAACGGCGAGGAGGTCGCGCGCATGGTCGCGCCGCGCACCACGCTGGCGGACTTCCTGCGCACAGATCTGGAACTCACCGCCACCCATGTGGGCTGCGAGATGGGGGCGTGCGGCGCCTGCCTTGTGCTGCTGGACGGCGTGCCGGTGCATTCCTGCCTCGTCTTCGCGGTCCAGGCGCAGGGGCAGTCGGTGGAGACGGTGGAGGGGCTGGTGGCCAGCGGCGCGCTGGCCCCGCTCCAGCAGGCCTTCCATGAGCGCAACGCGCTGCAATGCGGCTTCTGCACGCCGGGCATGCTGGTGAATGCCCACGCCCTGATCTCGAAAGGCGCCGTTCCGGATCGCGAGGAGATCCGCGACGCCATCTCCGGCAATTATTGCCGCTGCACCGGCTACGAGGCCATCGTGGACGCAATCGAGTCGGCTGCCCGCACGGTGAACGGGGAGGGCGCGGAATGAACGCGCCGTTCGATCGTCCGCTCGGCGCGGCGCCCCATCTTCAGCCCGGCGTTCATGTGGGCCGCCCGCTGCCGCGCCCAAATGCGAAGCGGCTGGTGGCGGGGCGGGGGAACTACGTCACCGACATGAAGCTGCCGCGCATGCTGCATGCGGCCTTCGTGCGCTCGCCCTTCGCCCACGCCCGCATCGTGCGTATCGACGTGGAAGCCGCCCGCGCCGCCCCCGGTGTCGCGCTGGTGGCGACGGGCGAAGACCTTGCGAAGCTTTGCACGCCCTGGGTCGGCACGCTCGATCATTTCAAGGGCATGAAATCCGAGCCCCAGCGTCCCCTCCCACTCGATCGCGTAACCTGGAGCGGGCAGGCGGTGGTGGCCGTGGTGGCGGAGAGCCGCGCGGCCGCCGAGGATGCCTGCGAGCTGGTGGAGGTGGAGTATGAGGATCTGCCCGTCCTCGCCGATCTCGACACCGCGCTCGCTCCCGATGCGCCGCGCCTCGTGGAAGGCTTCTCCGACAACCTGTGCTTCCGTAGTGCGCTGGAGAACGGCGCGGTGGACGACCTGTTCGCCGCCGCCGCCCATGTGGTGGAAGCGGACCTCGCCTTTGGCCGCCACACCGGTGTGACGCTGGAACCGCGCGCGCTCATCGCCGATTACGATGCCAGCGAGCACGCCCTAACCGTCCATCACGGCACCCAGACGCCCTTCCAGTTCCAGGATCTTTATTCCCGTCACTACGGCATCCCCGAGGGTCGGGTGCGGGTCGCGGCGCCAGATGTGGGCGGGTCCTTCGGTGTGAAGCTGCACGTCTATCACGAGGACATGGCCGTCATCGGCCTGTCCATGCTGGCGGGCCGGCCGGTTAAATATGTGGCAGACCGGCTGGAAGCCTTCGTCTCCGATATCCACGCCCGCGACCATCGCGTGAAGGCGAAGGCGGCAGTCGGCGCGGACGGCCGCATCCTCGCCATGGCGGTAGAGGACGAGACGGCCATCGGCCCCTTCTCCACCTATCCCCGCACCAGTGCGGTGGAAGGCAACCAGGTCATCCGCTTGATCGGCGCGCCCTATCGGCTGGAGGCCTACCGGGCCGACCTGAAGGTGGTGTTCCAGAACAAGACGCAGACGAGCCAGTATCGCGCGGTGGGCCACCCCATCGCGTGCGCCGTCACCGAGTATCTGATGGAGAAGGCGGCCTCCGCGACGGGCCTCGATCCGTTCGAGGTGCGCGCGCGCAACCTCATTCCGGACGATGCCTATCCCTGCCAGTCGCTCACCGGCTACAAGTTCGAACAGTTGTCCCACGAAGCCTGCCTCGGCAAGCTCAAGGCGCTGATGGACTATGACCGCTTGCGCGCCGAGCAGGCCGAGCTGCGCGCCCGTGGCATCCATCGCGGCATCGGCATCGCGGCGTTCGTGGAGATCACCAATCCCACGCCCGCCTTCTACGGCATAGGCGGCGCGCGCATCTCGGCGCAGGACGGGGCGGTCATCAAGATCACGCCGTCCGGCGAGGTGCGCTGCCTGATCTCGGTGACGGAGCAGGGGCAGGGGACGGAGGCCATCATCGGCCAGATCGTCGCCGATTATCTCGGCGTCTCGCGCGACATCGTGCGTGTGATCACCGGCGACACCGAGGTGACGCCCCATGGCGGCGCCACCTGGGCCTGCCGCGGTGCCGGGATCGGCGGCGAGACGGCGCTGCAGGCGGCGCGCAAGCTCAAGGCCAACGTGCTGAGCGTGGCCGCTGCCATCCTCCAGGCGCAGCCCGGGGACCTCGATCTCATCGACGCCGAGGTGGTGGACAAGGTGGGCGGCGTGGCGCGCCTCAGCCTCGCCGAGGTGGCGCGCATCGCCTATTTCCGCTCCGACACGCTGCCGCCGGGCACCGACGCGCAGCTGACCGTGGCGCATCATTTCGCACCGTCCGGCTATCCCTTCGCCTTCACCAACGGCATCCACGGATGCCATGTGGAGGTGGATGCGGAGACGGGGCTCGTGAAAATCCTCAAGCACTTCGTGGTGGAGGATTGCGGCCGCATCATCAACCCGCTCCTGGTAGAGGAGCAGGTGCGCGGTGGCGTCGTGCAAGGGCTTGGCGCCGCCTTCTTCGAGGAATGCCGCTACGACGATGTCGGTCAGCTGGTGAACGGTTCGCTCGCTGATTATCTCGTGCCCATGGCCTGCGAGATGCCGGATATCGTCATCGCCCACATGGAAACGCCGACCCGCGATACGGAACTCGGCGCCAAGGGCTGCGGGGAGGCGGGCACCGCCGCTTCGTCCGCCGCCGCGTTGAACGCGGTGAATGACGCGCTCTCGCCGCTGGGCGCGGAGCTGACCCAGATTCCCATGACCCCCGCGCGCATCCTGAAAGCGCTCGGCGCCTACTGACGACCGCCCACAGCCAAAAAACAAGACACACCGGGAGGATTTCATGACCAAGCGGACCGACCATCCCCTCTCCAGCGTATCCCGCCGCACCGTGCTCGCCGGCCTCGGCGTCGCGGGCGTTGGCCTCATCGCCTCGCCGGCCATTGTCCGCGCGCAAGCGGAGACCATCCGCATTGGCTTCCCCACCCCGCTTACCGGCCCCTTCGGCGCCGAGGCGAAGGACCAGGTGAAGAGCGCGGAACTCGCCGTGAAGCTCGTCAACGACAAGGGGGGCATCGCCGGCCGCAAGGTCGAGCTGCTGGTTCGTGACGACAAGCTGAACGCCGGCGAGGCCGCCACCCGCACCCTCGAGCTGATCGAGAAGGACAAGGTCCATGCGGTGGTCGGCGCGCTTTCCAGCGCCGTGCAGCTCGCGGTGAACGAGGTGACGCGCGCCCGTGGCGTCATCTACGTCTCCATCAGCCAGTCCGACACCATCAATGAGGTGAAGGACTTCTCGAAATACACCTTCCACGAGGCGCTGAACCCGCACATGACCACGGCGGCCGTGGCGCGGGCGACCTTCAAGAAGGGCTCCAAGGTCGCGCTGCTCGGCGCCGACTATGCGTATGGCCACGAGATGATGCGCGGCTTCAAGCGCGCGGCCGGCGAACTGGGCGCGGAGATCGTCGGCGAGATCCTGCACCCCTTCGGCGCGGCGGATTATTCCACGCTGATGCCGCGCATCCGCGCCCTGAAGCCGGACATCCTCGCCATCTGCAACTTCGGTCGCGACCAGGCCAATTCGATCAAGCAGGCCAACGACTTTGGCATGAAGAAGCAGATGCAGATCGTGGTGCCGGTGCTGCTGCACAATCAGCGCATCGCCGTGGCGCCTGACGTGTTCGAGGGCATCATCGGCGGCGCCAACTATTACTGGGCGCTGGAGAACACCATTCCCTCGGCCAAGGCCTTCAACGATGCCTACAAGGCGGCCTATGGCTCGCTTCCCACGGACTACGGCGCCTATGGCTTCACCGGCGTCTCGGCGTTGCTGCTGGCCATGGCGAAGGCCGGCGGCACCGACACCGACAAGGTGATCGAGGCGCTTGAAGGCCTGAAGTATGACGTGGCCAAGGGCCCGCAATACTTCCGCAAGTGCGATCACCAGTCGGTGCAGTCGGTGCTGGTGCTGAAGTCCAAGGCGAAGGCTGACATGAAGAGCGAGCAGGACCTGTTCGACATCGTGGAGAACGTCCCCGGTTCCGAGCAGATGCTGCGCTCCTGCGGCGAGCTGGGCTTCCCGACCTGAGGATCATCGCTTCTTCCGCCCGTTCGCGGGGGATGTGAGCGGAAGAGCCTTCTCCCCTTGCGGGAGAAGGTGGATCGCGGCGCAGCCGCGAGCCGGATGAGGGGGCGGCGTCTGGAACTCCGGCGCCGCCCCCGTCACCCGCGGCCTCTCGTTCCCCGGACTTGGCATCAGCCGCGTTCGTCGGAAGAGGGGGAACGCAAGACCGATGGCCCCGAACGATCGCCCCGAGAGAACCGATGGACCTTGAACTCATCCTCATGCAGCTGTTCTCCGGGCTCGCGCTCGGGGCGATCCTGGTGATGGTCGCCCTTGGGCTCACCATCGTGTTCGGGATGCTGGGCATCGTGAATTTCGCCCACGGCGCCCTGTTCATGGTTGGTGCCTATGCGGGGCTGTGGATCGCCGCGCAGACGGGCAGCTTCTGGTGGGCGCTCATCGTCGCGCCCATTGCCGTGGGCGTGCTCGGCATGCTCATCGAGCGCTTTCTGATCCGCCCACTTTACGGCCGCACGCCTGATGATCCGCTGCTGCTCACGTTCGGCCTCGGCTATGTGCTGGTGGAGACCGTGCGCATCACCTTCGGCACGGACGGCATCCCCTTCTCGGCACCGGATGCGCTGCAGGGCGTGGTGGACCTCGGGGTCGGCTATTTCCCCATCTATCGCTTGTTCGTGGTGGGCGTGGTGGCGGTCATCCTGCTGCTGCTCTGGGTGGCACTGGAGAAGACGCGCTTCGGCCTCATCGTGCGGGCCGGCGCGCGCGATCCGCTCATCATGAAGGTGCTGGGCGTAGACGTGAGCCGCCTGTGGCTTCTCGTGTTCGGCCTCGGCGTTGGCCTCACCGCGCTCGGCGGCGTGCTGGCGGCGCCCATGCGCAACGTGAGCCCGGAAATGGGCACGCTGGTGCTGGCGGAGGCCTTCGTCGTGACCGTCATCGGCGGCATGGGCTCGCTGCTCGGAGCGGTGGTGGCGGGACTGCTCGTGGGCGTCGCAGTGAGCATGACCGCGCTGTTCGCTCCCGAAATGGCGACCATCGTCATGTTCGGCCTGATGGCCCTCATTCTCCTCGTCCGACCGCAGGGCCTGTTCGGCCGGCCGGCGGGCGCCTGACGGAACCGGCGCGTGAACGGAGACGACCCCATGACCTCGACCGACCTCGCTGCCGGGCAAAGCGTGGCGCCGCGCACGCTGCCGAAGGCCGGCGCCGCGCTGGACCGCTGGCGCGTGCCGCTCACCATCGCCGTGCTGGCGGTGCTGCCTTTCGTGCTGCCCTCGCAGGCGCTGGCGGTGAACGTGCTGATCTACGGCCTGTTCACCGTGGGCTTCAACCTGCTGTTCGGCTACACGGGCCTCCTCTCCTTCGGCCATGCCGCCTTCTTCGGGACGGGCGCCTATCTGACTGGCATGGCCATCGCCCATCTCGGCTTCGGCTGGTTTCCTGCCATGCTCACGGGTATCGTCGGCGCGAGCCTGCTCTCGGCGGTGATCGGTGCGATCTCCATCCGGACGCGCGGCATCTACTTCTGCATGGTCACCCTGGCCCTGGCGCAGCTCGTCTATTACGTCGCGCTGCAGGCCTCAGGCTGGACCGGCGGCGAGAACGGCCTGCGCGGCTTCACCGTGGCGAAGGCCGACCTGATCGGCGGCTTCTCGGTGAATCTGCTGAATCCGCTGGCGAAGTACTATTTCATCATGTTCTTCGCGGCGCTGGCGCTGTGGTTCGTCTCGCGGGTGCTGAATTCGCCGTTCGGTGCCGCCATCGAGGCGGTGCGTGAGAACGAGACCCGCGCCCGCGCCTGCGGCTTCGACGTGGAACGCACCAAGCTCCTTTCCTTCGTCCTCTCCGGCGCCCTGTGCGGGCTTGCGGGCACGCTCTCGGCTCTGCACCTCTCGATCGTGCCGCTCGATGCCTTGAGCGTACACACCTCGTCCATCGTGGTGATGATGACGATGCTGGGCGGCGCCGGCTCCTTTTTCGGGCCGTTCGTGGGGGCGCTGGTGTTCCTGCTGATCGAAGATGTCGCCTCGCTCTGGACGACGCACTGGCAGCTCATCGTCGGCATCGTCTTCATCCTGTTCGTGCTGTTCCTGCCCAAGGGCATCTGGGGCAGCCTGATCCAGATCGTGCGCCGCAGGAGGGCGTCATGACCGCGCTGATGGAAGTGACGGACGTGGGCCGCTCCTTTGGTGGCTTCGTCGCCCTCGCCGGCATCTCGGCCAAGTTCGAGCGGAACAAGGTGACGGCCGTGATCGGCCCCAATGGCGCCGGGAAGAGCACCTTCTTCAACGTGCTGTCCGGCGTGCTCCAGCCCTCCACCGGTTCCATCCGGTTCAAGGGGCAGGAGCTGAAGGGGTTGAAGCAGCACCGCTTCGCCCACCTCGGCATCGCCCGCTCCTACCAGATCACCAATCTTTTCCCCGAACTGTCGGTGGAGGAGAATGTACGGGTGGCCGCGCAGGCGCTGAAGACGCGATACGATGTCTTCAGCCATCGCGACCGCTACCCCGAGCTGACCCAGAAGGCGGATGCGGCCCTCGGCGAAGTGGGCCTCACGCATCGCCGCGCCCGCCGTGCCCGGGACCTGGCCCACGGCGAGCAGCGCGCGCTCGAGATTGCCATCGCGCTGGTGGCGGACCCCGAACTGCTGCTGCTGGACGAGCCCACGGCCGGCATGGGGCCAGAAGAGACCAAGGAGATGGTGGCGCTGATCGAGCGCCTCGCGGCGGATCGCACCATTCTCCTTGTCGAACACAAGATGAAGATGATCCTCGGCCTGTCGGACCGCATCTTGGTGCTGCATCACGGCCGGCTCATCGCCGACGGCACGCCGGCCGCGGTGCAGGCCGATCCGGAAGTCCGCCGCGTCTATCTGGGGCAGAACGATGGCTATGCTTGAGGTCGAGAAGCTCAACGCCTGGTACGGGCCGAGCCACGTCGTCCATGATCTGACGTTCAAGATCGAACAGGGCGAGATTGTCGCCCTCGTCGGCCGCAACGGCGCGGGCAAGACCTCGACGCTGCGCGCGATCATGGGGCTGATGCCGCGCGCGGAAGGCCGGGTGACGTTCGACGGCACGGACCTTCTGCCGCTCGGCGCCCACGCGCGGTTCCGCCTCGGCCTCGGCTACGTGCCGGAGGAGCGGCGGATCGTTTCCGGCCTCACGGTGCGGGAAAACCTGCAGCTCGGCCTCGTCGCGGCAGCGCGTACCGACGAGCGGGCGGCGATCGACGAAATTGCCAAGAGCTTCCCGCGCCTCAAGGAGCGGCTGGAGCAGCAGGGCACAACCATGTCCGGCGGCGAACAGCAGATGCTCGCCATCGCCCGCGCCATCATCTCCAAGCCGAAGATGGTGCTGCTGGATGAGCCCTCCGAGGGCATCATGCCGGTGCTGGTGGAGGAGATGGGCGTGCTGTTCCGGCGCCTGCGCGATCAGGGCACGACGCTGCTTCTGGTGGAGCAGAATGTGGAGTGGGCGCTCAATCTGGCGAGCCGCGCCATCATCATCGACCAGGGTGAACTGGTGCATCAGTCGAGCGCGGCTCAACTGCTCGCCGACAAGGACATCCAGGACCGCTATTGTGCGGTCTGAGCGCCGTCGCCTGAGAGCGACACGCGCGAACGAGAACACGGGGAGGAGCATCCCATGGAACTGACAGGCGAATATCGCATCAGCGCCCCGCGCGAGACCGTGTGGAAGGCGATCCTTGATCCCGAAATGCTCAAGCGCTGCATTCCGGGCTGCAAGGAGCTGGAGCAGACGGGCGACAACGCCTATGCCGCCAAGGTGCAGGTGAAGGTGGGGCCCGTCTCGGCCACATTCGCCGGTTCGGTCGAACTGACCGACATGGAGGCTCCCGCCGGCTGCCGCATCGTGGGGCAGGGCAATGGCGGCATCGCCGGCTTCGCCAAGGGCGAGGCCAAGGTTTCGCTGGCGGAGGATGGCGCGGACACCATCCTCACCTATGTGGCGGACGCCCAGATCGGCGGCAAGCTCGCGTCCCTTGGCGGACGCCTCGTGCAGGCGACCGCCAAGAAGCTCTCAGACCAGTTCTTCACGAGCTTCGCCGAAGCGCTGAACGCGCCGGTCGAGGTGCCGCCGGCGGCCGAAGCCTCCTGAGCGCGAGGCCCACGAGGCCGGCGCGCGTTGCCGGCCTCACTTCACCTTTGCCGCATAATCCTCCGGCTTGAAGCCGACGATGAGATCGCGCCCGTGCTCCAGGACCGGGCGCTTGATCATGGACGGATGCCCCAGCATCAGCGCCAGCGCCTTGGGCTCGTCAATGTCCGCCTTGTCGGCATCCGGCAGCTTCCTGAAGGTGGTGCCGGCCCGGTTGAGCAGCTTCTCCCAGCCGACTTTCTTCGCCCAGCCCTGAAGCGTCTTCGCATCTATGCCCGCCGCCTTGTAGTCGTGGAAGGCATAGGCGATGCCCTGATCGTCGAGCCAGGCCCGCGCCTTCTTCATGGTGTCGCAGGCCTTGATTCCATAGATCGTCGTCGCCATCGCAATCTCCTGTCTGAAAGCGCCGAGCTTACCCGAGCCCGCGCCGTCTTGCCGTCCGCCTTTGCGTCGCAGGCCGTTGAATGGCATCTGCTGCTCATGTAACATATCAGTGCAATCCCAATTGGACGGGCAATAACAGGCAGGGCAGGACGCATGAAGACCTATCGGGGAGACCGCACCATCGACGGCATCGCGGTGACGGTGGACGGCAAGCCGCTGCCGCAGCGCACCGACATCGCCAAACTGAGCAGCGACGGCTTCGAGTGGAGCTATGAGGGGCAGGCCCCCGCGCAACTGGCTCTCGCGCTTCTCGCCGACCACCTTGGCGACGACCGGCGCGCCTACGCGCTGCACGACCAGTTCATGCGCGATGTGGTGGCGAACTTCGCCAATGAATGGGAGATGACTTCCGACGACATCGCCGCCGCCATCCATCGCGTCGCGGCCTGACGCGCGTCGCGATGGCTTGACGGCGGGAGGCGAATCCGTCGTCACAGGGATAATCGGCACGGGAGCGCGCGGCATGGCGAAGGTGGGGGCCAAAGCAGGTTCCAGGGCGCCGGTGAAGCGCCAGAAGCGGCAATCGGTCATTGAGGGGGCGGAGGTCGGGATCGACCTCCTGCTGGAGCCGTTGCGCGAAACCCGCAAGGAACCGCGCCCACCGGCGCGCCGCCCGCGCCGCGAGGACGCGCCGGTGGAGGATGCGAGCCTCACCGACCGAGCCTATCGCATCCTCGAAGAACTGATCGCGACCCTCCAGCTCCCCCCCGGAGCGGTGCTCTCCGAACTCACGCTTTCCGACCGGCTGAAGATCGGCCGCACGCCCATTCGCGAGGCGTTGCAACGGCTCGCGCGCGATGGACTGGTGGTTGTGCTGCCGCGGCGCGGCGTGCTGGTGTCGGACATCAACCTGCGGACCCAGCTTCGCCTGCTTGAGGTGCGGCGGGTGCTGGAGGTGCTGATGGCGGGCCTCGCCGCCGAGCGCGCGACGGCCGAGGAGCGGGACGCCTTCGCCGAGATCGCCGGTTCCATGCGGCAGGCGGCGGAAGTGGAGGACGACCTCGCCTTCATGCGCCTCGACCGGCGCTTCAACCTCTTGATGGCGCAGGCCTCGCGCAACGAGTTCGCGGTGCGCTCCATGGGGCTGATGAACGCGCTGTCGCGTCGCTTCTGGTACCAGCACTACAAGGAAGTGGCCGACCTGCCGCTCGCGGCCCGGCTGCACGCCGAGGTGGCCGAGGCGGTCGCCCGCCGCGACCGGAAGGGCGCCGAGACGGCGGCCTCCAACCTCGTGGACTATATCGAGGATTTCGCCCGCAAGACGCTGGATGCGTGAGGGGGGCTCCCTCTCGCGCAAGGGGAGAGGGAGTCTAAGCTCTCAGAACAGCACCACGCTGCGGATCGTTTCGCCGGCCTTGAGCGCGGCGAAGCCCTCGTTGATCTCCTCAAGCCCGATCCGGCGGGAGATCAGGCCCTTCAAATCCAGCCGTCCGGCAAGGGCGGCACGCGCCAGAAACGGGAAATCACGCGTGGGCCGGGCGCCGCCGTATGAGACGCGGCGGATGCGCTTTTCTGCCATCAGCGAACCCCAGCGGAACGACACGTCCTTCGTCACGTCGATCTTGCCCAGCCAGATCACCTCGCCGCCCGGCCGCACCGCCTCCACCGTCGTGCGGAAGGCGATGGGGCTGCCGGCGGATTCCAGCACCACGTCCGCCCCCCGCCCCTGAGTGAGAGCACGGGCGGCCTCAACCACATCGCCCGTACGGGCATTCACTGCGTGGGTGGCGCCCATGGTGCGGGCGAGGGCGAGCTTGGCGTCGTCGAGGTCGGCGGCAAGGATGGTTTCGGCGCCCGCCAGCCGCGCGCCCTGGACCGCCGCGAGGCCCACGGCGCCGCAGCCGATGACGAGAGCGGTATCGCCCGGGCCGATCTGGGCGACGTTCAGTGCCGCGCCGACACCGGTCATGATCCCGCAGCCGATGAGGCAGGCCTCGTCGAACGGCAGTTCCTTCGGCACGGGAATGGCCTGCTGGTCGGTCACGATGCAGTATTCGCCAAAGGCGCCGAGGAACATGAGGCTGCCCAGCTCACGCCCGCCCGCGAGCCGCGCCTTGGCGGCGCCGTCGAAGGCGCGCGCCTTCGGCCCTTCCGCCAGATAGCCCTCGCACAGGATAGGCAGCGCGCGGTCGCAATAGAAGCAGTGACCACAATGGGGGTTCCAGGACAGCACCACATGGTCGCCCTTGCGGACGCCCTTGGCCTCCCGCCCCACCTCTTCCACGATGCCGGCCGCCTCGTGGCCGAGCACGATGGGCATGGGATAGACGAGCCCGCCCTCGATCACCTCGAGGTCTGTGTGGCAAAGTCCGGCGGCCTTGATGCGGACCAGCACGTCGGATGGCCGGAGCGCCGCCGCCTGCACCGTCTCGATGGCGAGCGGCGTCTGCGGCGCGTGAAGCACCGCGGCACGATAGGTGAGGGGCATGGCTCAGGCGTGCTCCAGCTCCACCTCGCCGGCGATGACGCGCATGACCGCCTTGTCGCGGTGCGCCTCGGCCAGCGTGCCGGAAAAGATCATCTCGCCGCGCTCCAGCACGTAGAGGCGATCCACATAGTCCGGCAGGTGATGCACGTTGGATTCCGCCATCAGCACCGCCTGCCCCATGGCGCGGATGGAGGCGATGCCCTCCGAGATGACCGGGATGATCGCCGGCGAGAGGCCCTCGAACGGCTCGTCCAGCAGCAGGAGGCTGGGGTCGAGCGCGAGGGCGCGGGCCACCGACACCATCTTGCGCTCGCCGCCGGAGAGCTGCGCCCCGCCCCGGTGCAGATACTGCCGGAGCTTCGGGAAAACGTTCAGGGAGCGCTCGACGCGATCCTTCTCCGACATCTTCGAGCGCCGCGTCCAGGTCGGCAGCTCCAGGTTCTCGGCGACCGTGAGGTCGGCATAGACCTCCGATTCCTCCGGCGAGAAGCCCACCCCCATCTGCGCGATCTCGTGCGGCGCCCGGCCGATCAGCTCCTTGCCCGCGAAGCGGATGGAGCCGGACACCGGCTTGCGATAGCCCATGATGGACCGGAACGTGGTGGTCTTGCCCGCGCCGTTGCGGCCGATGAGGCAGACCAGTTCGCCCGGCTCCACGGCAAGGTCGATGCCGGACAGGATGCGGCTGCCGGCGATATCCACCTTGAGGCCCGAAATGCTCAGCATGGGCGGATCTCCTGAACGGCGGGCTTCTGGGTCATCTTGGGCGGGCGCGTGCCCACCACGGCAGCGATGAGAGCGGGATCCCTAAAGAAGGTTTCCGGCTTCTCGTCCGCAAGCACGGTCCCCGCCTGGAGCGCGACGATGCGGTCCGAATAGCGGGCCACGAGGTCCATGTCGTGCTCGACCTGGATGATGCCGCGCACGCCGGCCTTGCGGGATGCGCTCACGAGCAGCTCCATGATGGCGTGCTTGTCGCCGGTGGAGACGCCGGAAGTGGGCTCGTCGATGAGGATCAGTTCGGGCTTGAGGGCGAAGGCGCTCGCCACATCCAGCAGCTTCTTCTCGCCCTGGGAAAGGGCGCTCGCCTGCTGATCCAGACGGTGGCGCAGGTTGAAGATGTCGGCCACCTCCTCCACGGCGTCGCGGACCTCGCGATCGGCGCCGAGGCTGCGGAAGGGATTGCCGATCCGCCTCAGACGCGAGGCGGCAGCGACGCCCAGCGTCTCGCGTACGGTGAGGGCCGGGAAGATGTTCACCAGCTGGAACCCCCGCGCCATGCCGCGGCGGGACAGCTCCACCGGCCCGATGCCGGCGATGTCCTGCCCGCGGAAGTGGACGTGCCCGGTGGTCGGCTTCAGCAGCCCCGTGAGCACGTTGACGAGGGTGGACTTGCCGGCCCCATTCGGGCCGACGATGGAGATGAACTCGCCGTCGTCCACGTGCACGGAGACGTTCCGGAGCGCGTGGAAATCGCCGTAGCTCTTGGAGACCTGGTGGGCGGAAAGAAGGGCGCGTGAGGCCATGGGTCAGCTCCCGCGCTTGAGGCGGGCGAAGGCGTCGCCGAACAGGCCGGCAATCCCCCGCGGGAAAAAGATGACGATGAGCACCAGCACCGCGCCCATCACGAAACGCCAGTACTGGGTGGCGGACATCACGGTGTCCTGCAGCAGCACGAAGGCGAGGCCGCCAACCACGGGACCGGCGAAGGCTCCGGAGCCGCCGAGGACTGCCATGAACACGAGGTTGCCGGACTGCGTCCAGTAGACGATCTCCGGGTCTGCAAGGCCGATGGTGACGGCGAGGATCACCCCGCCGATGGCGCCATAGACCCCGGAGATGACATAGGCCGCCAGCCGCATCCGCGAGACGGTGACACCGAGATAGGCCGCCTTCTGCGCATTCTCTCGGATGGCGGTGAGGTGCAGCCCGAACGGCGAGCGCACGATCCGCCACATGGCGTAGCCGAGCAGGGTGAGCAGGCCGAGGGCGTAGTAATAGAACGGACCGGTGATGAAGGCCGTCTTGCCGCCCTCGAACTCCATGCCGAACAGCAGCGGGCGCATCACCCGCATGCCCTGGTCGCCACCGGTGAGACCGTAGAACTTGAACAGGATGGAGTGGAACAGCATGCCGAACGCCAGCGTCAGCATGCCGAAGAAGATGCGCGTGTAGCGCACGCACAGGAAGCCCACCGGCACCGCGATGACCACTGCCGCCGCCACCGCGACGAGCAGGGTCAGCTCCAGCGACCGGACGCCCAGCTTCGAGGTCATCACCGCCGCCGCGTAGGCGCCGATACCGAGGAACATGGCGTGGCCGAAGGAGAGGAGCCCGGTGTAGCCGAACAGGAGATTGAAGCCGAGCAGGGCGATGGCGAAGCCGAAGAAGGGCACCATCAGGGTGAGCATGTAGGTGGAGGCGACGAGAGGCAGGCCCGCCATCGCCACCACGATCACGAGGAAGGCGGCGAGGCCGCTTGGCCATCCCATGCCGGCGGCGGGCGCCGCCGCAGCCGCGCGGGCGGCCGTGGGGGTGCCGAGGGTGGGCGTGCTCATGCCATTGCCTTTCCGAAAAGCCCGGCCGGCCGCAGGATGAGCACGGCGATGACGACCAGATAGATGGAGAGAATTTCGGCCTCGGGCAGAACCATGATGGCCGCCGCCCGGATGAGGCCGACGATCAGCGCTCCGGCCAGCGCGCCGCGCATGGAGCCGAGGCCGCCGATGACCACCACCGCGAAGGCTTCCACCACCAGTTCCACGGCCATTTCCAGCGAGGAGGCCGAGGCCGGCACCACCAGCGCGCCGCCCACCGTGCCGAGCATGCAGCCCACCGTGAACACGGCCGCGAAGACGCGGGAGGAGTTGACGCCGAGGCCCTCGCTCATGTCGCGGTTTTCCGCGGTGGCGCGGATGATGCGGCCCGTGCGGGTCTTCTGCAGGAAGGCGCCCAGAGCTACCGCGATGGCGATGGAGGCGGCGATCACGAGGAGGTTGTAGGTGGGCACCCGAAGGCCGAGGAATTCGGCCGTGCCGTAGGCGAGATAGGCATTGTCCAAGGTCCGCGGCGTCGCGCCCCAGAAGAAGCGGAACACATCCTGGAACATCAGCAGCAGGCCGAAAGTGAGGAGCAATTGATAGCTTTCGTCCCGGCGGTAGACGGTACGCAGGATGCGCTCCACCGGAAGACCCACGAGGCCGATCGCGAGGCCCGCGAGCACCAGCACCGGCAGCACCGTCCAGGCCGGAAAGCCCACGGCCGAGGCGAGGCCCACGGCGGTGATGCCGAAATAGGCGCCCAAAGCATAGAAGGAGCCGCAGGCGAGATTGATGACCTTCTGCACGCCGAACACCAGCTGGAGTCCAGCTGCGACGAGGAAGAGAATGGCGGCGTGAAACACGCCGCCGAGGAGGACGTCGAGGAAGACGGTCACGCGGCGCTCCTCAGACGGGAAGCTTGGAGGTCTTGAGCCATTCCCAGAAGTCCACGCCCGGCGGCTTCTGGAGCTGGTCGGCGGTGAAGCTGTCCACCGTCTTCAGCGTGGGGAAGTCGTAGGAATTCTGGTTGGTGGACAGACCCTGGTAGAAGGTCTGCTCGGCGATCTTGTCGGCGCGGAACTGACCCGGCCCGCCGAGGCTCTCGACCTTCTGCTTGGGGATCGATTCGATGATCTCTTCAAGCTTCGGCCAGCGCCCGGTGGCCTTTGCCGCGGCTTCGACGCCAGCCTTGTAGGCGGCAAGCGCGAAATAGGCGCGGTCGGCCTCCCAGTGCGG
>JAEWBL010000631.1 GCA_023391175.1 Pseudomonadota bacterium | reverse complement strand
CCCCACCGACTATCTCGGCGGCGTGGCGGCGGCGGGCGGCATCGCCCTCATCAACTCGCTCGGCGCGTTGGGCGGCTTCGTGGCGCCGAACGTGAAGACCTGGGCGGAGGCGGCCTTCGCTTCCCAGTCGGCGGGCCTCTATCTGCTCGCCGGGACGACGCTCATCGGCGCGCTGCTGATCCTCGCCATCGGCCAGTCCCGGACCCTTCCCGTCGCACCGGCCACGCGCCGCGCGTGATGCGAGCCTGATTTCGACCAACTGACGCCCCGCGCCGGACGCGGGGCGAAGAGGAGACAAGACCATGGCCATGCCGACCATCAAGGCGGTCCGCGCCTATACCGTGCGCGGCGGCGGCGCCGACTACCACGACACCCAGGGCTATCACTGGATCGACGACCACATCGCCACCCCCATGGCGCGCTACGAGGAATACCGGCAGAGCCGCCGCTCCTTCGGCATCAACGTGCTCGGCACGCTGGTGGTGGAGGTGGAGGCCTCCGACGGCACCGTCGGCCTCGGCGTGACCACCGCGGGCGAGATCGGCGCCTTCATCGTGGAGAAGCACCTCTCGCGCTTCCTCATCGGCCGGCAGGTCACCGAGATCGAGAAGATCTGGGACCAGATGTATTTCTCCACCCAGTTCTACGGCCGCAAGGGCGTGGTGGTGAACACCATCTCGGGCGTGGACATCGCTTTGTGGGACCTGCTCGGCAAGCTGCGCGGCGAGCCGGTGCATGCGCTGCTCGGCGGCCCTGTCCGCGATGAGCTGCAGTTCTACGCCACCGGCGCGCGGCCGGACCTTGCCAAGGAAATGGGCTTCATCGGCGGCAAGCTGCCCCTGCTGCACGGCCCGGCCGAGGGCGACGAGGGCCTGAAGAAGAACATCGAGAAGCTCGCCGACATGCGCGCCAAGGTCGGCGACGACTTCTGGCTCATGTACGACTGCTGGATGAGTCTTGATCTCAACTATTCCATCAAGCTCGCCCAGAAGGCGCAGGAGTTCGGCCTCAAGTGGATCGAGGAATGCCTCTCCCCCGATGACTATTGGGGCTATGCGGACCTCAAGCGCAACGTGCCCAAGGGCATGCTGGTGACCACCGGAGAGCACGAGGCCACCCGCTGGGGATTCCGCATGCTCCTGGAGATGGACTGCTGCGACATCATCCAGCCGGACGTGAACTGGTGCGGCGGCATCACCGAGCTCATCAAGATCTCGGCGCTGGCGGATGCCCACGGCAAGCTCATGGTGCCCCACGGCTCGGGCGTCTACAGCTACCATTTCGTGATCACGCGCCATAACAGCCCGTTCACCGAGATCATCATGAGCGCGCCCAATGCGGACGAGGTGCGGCCCGCGTTCAGCCCGCTGCTGCTGGACGAGCCGGTGCCGGTGAACGGCCGCATGAAGGCCTCCGCCCTCGACAAGCCGGGCTTCGGCGTCCGGCTCAACCCCGAGGTTGAGCTGCACCGCCCTTACGGCAACTGAGCGGCGTTCCGTCTCTCCCCAGCCTGGCCGGCGCCGCGTGCGCCGGCCTTTTCTATGGGGCGTCCTCCCATCCGTTCCGGGAGCCCGAGCGCGTTTCGGTCTGGGATCCACTCGAGACAGGGTGGAGGGCGACGGGTCTTCTCTGCGCGTTGATCTCGAAGGGCCAGCGCAGGAGCGCGGCCTTCTCCGCCTCTGCCTTCGCCGCTGGATCGACGCCTGCTACCAAGGACACCTTTGCGTCCCGTGCTCTTCTGGCGTCGGCGAGCCCGACCGCCGGGTAGGATCGCGTGATGAAGGCGTCGCCGCCGCCCTTCAGCTCACCGCCGCCTGACCATCCCGGCGCGGATCGCTGGCCGCCGCGTAGCCTTCCACGGCCGGATCGCCCATGCGCCAGATGAACTGGCCGGCGCCGAAATCCTGATAGGTGTCGTTGAGCACGGCCACTTCGTGGCCGAGCGCGGCGAGGCTATCCAGCAGCTCCGGCGTGTTGCCGGGCTCGAGGTTGATGGAGAGGCCCTCGTCGAAGCGCCAGCGCGGGGCGTCACAGGCGGCCTGGGGGTTCTGGGCGAAGTCGAGCATCCGCACCAGCGTCTGCACATGGCCCTGCGGCTGCATGTTGCCGCCCATCACGCCGAAGCTCATCACCGGCTGGCCGTCCTTGGTCAGGAAGCCGGGAATGATGGTCTGGAACGGCCGCTTGCGGGGCGCCACCACGTTCGCCCGCTCCGGGTTCAGGCTGAAGCCGAAGCCGCGGTTCTGCAGCGACACGCCCCACTCCGGCAGCACCACGCCCGAGCCGAAGCCCTGGTAGTTGCTCTGGATGAAGCTCACCATCATGCCCGACGCATCCGCCGCCGTGAGATAGATGGTGCCGCCCCGCACCGGATTGCCCGGCGCGAAATGCTGTGCGCGGCGCGGATCGATGAGGCGGGCGCGGTCGGCGAGATAGGCTGGGTCCAGCATGTCCGCCGGGCTGATCTCCATGGCCCTCGGGTCCGCCACGTAGCGATAGACGTCGGCGAAGGCGAGCTTGATGGCCTCGATCTGGAGGTGCTGCGCCTCCACCCCGTCCACATGCATCCCCGAAAGATCGAAATGGGAGAGGATGCCCAGCGCCATCAGCGCGGTGATGCCCTGCCCGTTGGGCGGGATCTCGTGGACGGTGTAGCCGCGATAGTCCTGCGCCACGGGCGTCACCCAGTCCGGCGCGTAGGCGGCCATGTCGGCGGCGGTGAGGGCGCCGCCATTGGCCTTCGCGTTGGCCTCCAGCGCCTCGGCGATCTCGCCGCGATAGAAGGCCTCGCCCCTGGTCTCGCCGATCAGCCGCAGCGCGCGGGCGGCGCCCGGCATGGTCACATGCTCGCCCACGAAGGGCGCGCGCCCCTTGGGCAGGAACACCTCCTTGAAGCCGGGCTGGCTGGTGAGCTGAGGCAGGGTCGCGGCGGCGGCCCATTTGTGCTGCACATTGGTGGAGACGAGGAAGCCGCGCTCCGCGATGGCGATGGCCGGTTCGAGCAGGTCCGCGAACGGCAGCTTGCCGAAGCGCTCCGAGAGCGCCACCCAGCTCGCCACCGCGCCGGGCACCGTCACCGCGTCCCAGCCGCGCTGGGGCAGGGTCTTGGCGTCGGCGCCGTACTTGGCGCGGAAGTAGTCCGGCGTCCAGGCGGCGGGCGAGAAGCCCGAGGCGTTGAGGCCGTGCAGGCCCTTGCCGTCCCACAGGATGCAGAAGGCGTCCGAGCCGAGGCCGTTGCTGCACGGCTCCACGATGGCCATGACGGCAGCGGCGGCGATGGCGGCGTCCACCGCATTGCCGCCCCGCGCGATCATGGAAAGCCCCGCCTGCGCCGCGCGCGGATGGGAGGTGGAGACCACATTGTTGCCGAACACGGGCAGGCGCCGCGAGGGATAGCCGGCGGACCAATCGAACGACGCAGTCATGGTGCAGTCCCGGAAAGAGGGAAATTCAGCGCTCGGGGCCAAACACGGCATCGAGCCGCGCGATATGGGGCGACAGATCGATGCCGTGCTCGGCGAGCCAGGCATCGTCATACAGGGTGGAGCGGTAGCGCGCGCCGGAATCGCACAGCAGGGTCACGATGGACCCTCCTTTCCCCTCCGCCGCCATCTCCTCGATGAGGTCCACGCAGGCGGAGATGTTGGTGCCGGTGGAGCCGCCGCAGGCGCGGCCGATCACGGCGCTGATTCTCCGGGCGGCCGCGATGCTCGCCGCGTCGGAAATCACCGCCATGCGGTCCACCACCGAGGGGATGAAGGAGGGCTCAACCACGGTGCGCCCGATGCCCTCGATGACGCTCTTGCAGGCATCCACCTGCATCACGGAGCGGTCGGCATAGTGGCGGTGGAAGACGGAGGCTTCCGGGTCCGCCACGCACAAGCGGGTGGGGAACTTGCGGTAGCGGATGAAGCGCCCGATGGTCGCCGCCGTGCCGCCCGTGCCCGCGCTGCACACCACCCAGTCGGGAATCGGGTGCGGCTCCCAGGCCATCTGCGAGAAGATGCTCTCGGCGATGTTGTTGTTGCCGCGCCAGTCCGTGGCACGCTCGGCGAAGGTGAACTGGTCCATGTAATGGCCGTCCACTTCCTCGGCGAGCCGGCGCGCTTCTTCCGAGGTGTTCCAGCCGTCGATGAGGTAGGGCTCGCCGCCCTCGAAGGCGATGGCCGCCACCTTCTCCGCCGAGGTCCGCCGGGGCATCACCGCGATGAAGCGCAGGCCGAGGAGCCGGGCGAAATAGGCTTCCGAGATGGCGGTGGAGCCGGAGGAGGATTCGATGATGGTCGTGTCCGGCCCGATCCAGCCATTACACAGGGCATAGAGGAAAAGCGAGCGCGCCAGCCGGTGCTTGAGGCTGCCGGTGGGGTGGCTCGATTCGTCCTTGAGATAGAGCGTGATGCCCGGCACGCGCGGCAGCGGGATGCGGATGAGGTGGGTGTCGGCCGAGCGGTTGATGTCCGCCTCGATGCGGGCGATGGCCTCGGCCACCCACGCCTGGTCCGGCACCGCGCGGGGCGGGGCGATGATGTTCATGCCGGGCTCCCCGCGCTGATTTCGGCCGGGTTCATCTCTGCCATGGCGCGCCGCTTGAGCGCGCTGCGGTCGATCTTGTTGGTGGTGGCGAGAGGCATCTGCTCCAGGAACCAGATGCGGCGCGGATGCTGGTAGGCGGGGGCGTTGGCGAGCATGAACTGCTTCAGCGCCTCCTCGCCGATGTCGGCGCCGGGCCGGCGCACCACGAAGGCGACGGGCTTCTCGCCCTTGATGTCGTCCGGCACCGGCACGACGCAGGACTGGAGCACCTGCGGGTGCCTGTCGAGCACCGCCTCCACCTCGCCGGGGAAGATGTTCTCGCCGCCGCAGACGAACATGTCGTCGGTGCGGCCGAGGAAATAATAGAAGCCGTCCGCGTCGCGGCGGAACACGTCGCCGGTGCGGTAGAAGCCGTCCGCCGTGAGGGGCGAGCGCACGTCCGGGCGGTTGTGATAGCCGAGCATTACCGCCGGGCTCTTCATCTCCAGCTCCCCGCTCTCCGGCGCCTCCGGCCCCACGAGGCGAACCGACACCTGCGGATGGGGATAGCCCACCGAGCCCATGGGCACCGGCCGCCCGTCCGGATGGCCGGAGAACACGATGGGCCCGCCTTCCGTGGTGCCGTAGGCGTTGATGATGGCGGCGTTGGGCAGAAGCTGGCGGATTTGCTGGGCAAGCGAATCTGTCACCGGTGCCGAGCCCATGCGCAGCAGGCGCACGCCGGAAAGGTCGGCCTCAGCCAGCGCCGCCTTCTCCCGCAGCATCATGGCGATCATGGGCGGCACGGCGGTGAGGAAGGTGCAGCCGTGGCTGGCGATGGCCTCGATATAGGGCACCGCGCGGAACTGGGGCAGCAGCACCGCCGTGCTTCCGGCCGCGCAGGCGAGGAAGGCGAGGGCCAACGCGTTCATGTGGTAGAGCGGCGCGGCGATCTGCATGCGCTCGCGGGAGAGGTCGATCTCGGCGCGGCGGGTGTCCGCGACCCAGCGGTGCGCGGCGTGGGAGAGCAGCACGCCCTTCGGCCGCCCCGTGGAGCCGGAGGTGTAGAGGCTGAGCGCCGGCTCGTCGGGCGCCGGCACCACCGGCTCGAACGCGCCGGGATCGAGCACGGCGGCGAGCGCGCCCGGCCCGGTGCCGTCGAAATCCACGAAGGCGACGCCCTCGGGCGCCTCGGCGGGCAGCAGCGCGCGGCGCTCGCCGTCATGGACCACGAGGCGCGCGCCGCAATCGGCGATCACGTCGGCGATGGTGGCGGCCGGGAACTTGAAGTTCACCGGCACCGGAACGATGCCGGCGCGCATGGCGCCCATCACCACCGCCACATAATCCGGCCGGTTCGCGGCGAGGATGGCGACGCGGTCGCCGCGCCCGAGGCCATGCTTGAGAAGACCTCGCGCCACGGCATCGGCTAGGGCATCAAAGCCGGCGAGGGTGAGCACGGTGGTGGTGCCGTCGAAATCGAGGCCGATGAACAGGGGGTGGTCCGGCGCAGTGGTGCGGCAGACGAAATCCCCGAGGTTCGCGGGCAAGCTCATCGGCCGCTCCTGCAGGTCAGGTTCAGGTCAAAGGCGGGCAGGGTGAGGCGGCCCATGTCGGGGCCGAGCGCCTCCCAGCGGGCGTCGCTCAGCGCGTTGGCGCGAGCCGCGATGTCGTCGAGGGATGAGAAGCGCAGCGTCGCGGTGCGGCAGGCGGCCTTCTCGCCCGGCACCGCCAGCACGTCGGCATCCTCCAGCGGCACGCGCCAGCCATCGCCATCCGGCTCGGCCGTGCTGTCGAAGGCGCTCGCGAGGCGGCGGGCTTCGGCTTCCGGATCGGGTGAGGCGATGGTGAAGGCGTCGATGGCGCAGAAGCCGTTGGGATGGCTCATCCACTCATCCCGCCAGACCAGCTCCGGCGTCAGGTGCTCGCAGAAATAGACGCGCCCGGCCGGAAATGTCTCCGGCGGCAGGCGCACGGTGCGGAAGCGGGCCTCGTGCTCCACGCCGGCCAGATCCACCGGGCGCGAGAAGGCCACCGGACCGGTCGGGGCGAAGCCCAAGGCCGCGAGGCGGTCGCGGGTGGCGTCGGCGTCGAAGGTGCGCAGCACCAGGCCGTTGAGGCCGAAGGGGCTGTCCAGCACCTCCTGGCGCTGGCGGCCGGTGTCCGGCACCCCCACCAGCTCCAGATAGGCGCCGGGCGTCATCATCAGATGGTTGATGGACCCGAGCGAATGGTACCCCCGCGGCGTGAGCGTGAAGCCCAGCGCCGCAAAGAGGTCCGCGGCCGCGTCCATGGACTTGAGGGTGTTGATCACCACATGGTCGAGCGCGGCCACGGGCGCCTCCTCAGGCCTTGGGCGGGATCATGTAGACCCCGCGTCCGGAGGCCAGCAGCTTGCCGTCCTCGTCCAGAACCTGCGCCTCGGAGACGCAGAGCTGGCCGCCGAACTTGATGACCTTGCCCACGCAGATGAGGTCGTGCTGCATGGCCGCGCGGTGGTAGTCCACCCGCAGGTCGACGGTGGGCACGCCGCGCCCGGTCTTGGAGACGAGCGCCCAGTCGGCGGTGAGGTCAACGAGCGTCGCGAGGATGCCGCCGTGGGCGTAGCCCTTGTCGGCATTCACCACCCATTCCGGACGCCACTTGGCGCGCAGGCGGATGGTGCCCTCGCCCACGTCCTCGACGGTGAGGCCGAGCCACTGGTGGAAGGGGCCCTTCAAGAGGAGGGCTTGGACCTGTTCCTTGGTCAGGGGAGCGTCAGACATGGTGCGGCCTCTCAGGGGGTGACGACGATCTTGCCCATGACCTCGCGGTCGCGGATCATGCGCAGGCCCTCGGCGGCTTCTTCGAGCGGGAGAACCTTGTCCACCACCGGCTTCAGCTCGCCCTTCTGGATCATGTCCATGAGGGCGGAGAGGTTCTCGTGGTAGAAGCTGTTGGAGCCGATGACCTTCAGCTCGAAGCTCCAGATGTAGCGAAGGTCTTCCTTCGGATCGTGCCCGGCGGTGGCGCCGCACACGAGGATGGTGCCGCCGCGCTTCACGCAGCGCAGCGAGGGCACCCAGGTGTCGCCGCCGGTGAAGTTCACCACCACGTCCACACCACCCTCATAGGTGCGACGCTGGGGCTTGCCGTACTTATCGACCGCCCACTTGGAGAAGTCGGTGGTGCGGTAGTTCACGACATGGTCCGCGCCCAGTTCCTTGAGGCGGGCCATCTTGTCGTCGGAGCCGGCGCAGGCGATCACCTCGCAGCCCATCTGCTTGGCGAGCATGACGCAGCCCGTGCCCACGCCGCCCGAGGCGCCGAGGATGAGCACCTTGTCGCCTGCCTTCACCGTGTTGTGGGTGACGAGCATCCGGTGTGCGGTGCCGTAGGCGACCGGAAGGGAGGCGGCGTCGGTGAAGCTCACGCCGTCGGGCATCTTGATGAGCTGGCCGGCGGTGACGGCGCAGTACTCCGCCATGCCGCCGTCCATCATCTCGCCCATCAATCCCACCTTGGGGTTGAGCGGGTTCACAAGCACCCGGTCGCCCTCCGACCAGCCGGTGACGCCCTCGCCCAGCTCCACGATCTCGCCGGCCATGTCGAGGCCGATGATGACGGGCAGCGGCACCTTGATGCCGGGCATGCCCTTCACCGTGAACACGTCGTGATAGTTGAACGACGAGGCGCCAACGCGGATCACCACCTCGCCCGGCTTGGCGCTGGGCACCGGATAGTCGGTGACGACCTGGAGGTCGCTCACGTCGCCATGTTGCTTCAGCAGCAGGGCCTTCATGGTCTTAGTCATTTCACTTCTCTCTGCTTGGACGTTTCTTTGGTCCGTTTCTCTGGGACGTTCGGCGGCTTGCGCGCCAGGGCGACTACTTGATGGCCTTGGACGCCTCGTAGGGGGCGGGGTCCAGGGCCGCGTCGGGCAGGTCGCCCTTTACTGCGCCGACGCTTTTGAAGACTTCGAACTCGGCCTTCATCGAGGCGATGTCGGCGGGCTCCATGGAGACGGTGTAGATGCCGTCCCACAAAGCGGCGTAGGCCTTGGCGTCATCCTCGGGGATGTTGCCGGCGGCCATCAGGGCCTTGGCGACGGCGGCCTTGTCGGCCTTGCCGGCCTCGAAAGCGTTGCGCATTCCGGCGATGACCTTCGCCGGGCCGTCGGGATTTTCCTTCATCCAGGCGTTGCGCATGAGGCCGACGCCGAGCACGGGCGGGGCCTGCTTGCCGGTGACCTTCGTCCACTCTGCGCGGAAGGAGGCGAGCTTGCGCAGCTTCACGTCCGGCAGGAGGGCGATGGTGACGGTGCGCAGCGCCGCGGCGTCGATGTTCTTCTGCACCAGGAACTGCGCAAGGCGCGGATCAGCGCCCGGCACGGCCTCGAAGTCCGAGGCGGCCATGCCGTAATTCTTGATGAGGATGGCCGCGCTGATGGCCGCCGTGGCGCTGCCGGCGGGCGACATGCCGATTTTCTTGCCCTTCAGCTCCTCCATCTTGGTGATGGGGGAATCCGCCATCACCACGAAATCGAGGTCGGCCACCTGGGTTGCGAGCACGATGGTCAGGGGCAGGCCATCGGTGGCGACCGAGAAGGCGCTGCCGGCGCTCGCGCCGATGGCAAAATCGATGGCGCCGGCGGCCATGGCCTTGGTGGGGGCATTCACATCGGGAAACTTCACGAACTCGGCTTCGAGCCCCTGTTTCTCCATGAACTTGCCGGCTTCGAGGAACGAGCCGAAGCCAAGGCTGACGCCGGAGCTCCAATATCCGATCCGGACCTTGGCGGCCTCCGCAGGAAGAGATGACAGGCCGATTGCGACTGCGGCGGCCAGTAATGCAAGACGCTTCATATCGAAATCCCCGTAATGGAAGGTTGTCTGTTTTTTGGCTTTATGGGTTTCAGGCCGGGCGAGGCTTGCGCCAGGCGAAGAGATGACTTTCGAGTGGCTTCAGCAGCACGGCCTCGATGAAGATCATCAGGATGACGAGCGTAGCGGTCCACGCGAACACCTGGTCCGTCTGCACAAGGTCCGCCGCTTGACGCAGTCGGTAGCCGATCCCGCTCGACGCGCCGAGCGCTTCCGCCACGATGGAGACGCGGGCGCCGAAGCCGAAGGCGAGGCGGGCGCCGGCGAAGAACTGGGGCAGGATGGTGGGCAGGTAGATCTTCAGAAGAACCTGCAGCCGCGACATGCGGAACGTCTGGGCCAGCTCGATGAATTCGCGGTTTACCGTGCTCGTGCCCTGCCAGACATTGGTGAGGATGAGCGGCATCGCCGTCATGAACACCACGAAGATGGTGGACCAGTTGGACAGGCCGAACCAGATGAGCGCGAAGATCGCCCAGATCGACGAGGACACCGTGTTGATAACCACCAGCAGAGGCTGGAAGAAATCACCCAGCAAGCGGCTCGCCCCCAGCAGGAGGCCGAGCACCACGCCCACCACGGTTGCGAAGGCGAAGCCCATGGCGATGCGGTAGAAGGTGATGCCGAAATCGGCCCAGAAGCCCGGCGTCACCACCAGCTTCGTCCACACGCCGAAGACCCGCGCCGGGCTCGGCAGGATGAAGGCGGGCGCCCCCAGCGAGCCGATGCCCCAGATGCCGACCACGACGAGGATGAGCAGCAGCCTGAGGCCGATCAGGCGCAGCCGGCGGTCCTGGGTCATCTGGAGGGGAGAGCGCTTCATCGGGCTCGGCTTCTGCGAAAGGGGACGGACGCGGCGGAAAGCGTTGGGGCTCAAAGGGCGAGGCGCAGCAGGCGCACCTCCTCGGCGACCTCCGGCGAGAGCGGATCGCGGGGGTAGGGCAGGGCGATCTCGCGGGTTTCCTTCACCCGCCCGGGACGCGGCATCAGCACCACGATCTTGTTGGCGAGGACCACCGCCTCCTCCACATCGTGGGTGACGAACAGCACGGACATCTGCCGGAGTTCGGCGATGCGCAGCACCTCGTCGTGCATCTGGGTGCGGATGGAGGGATCGAGCTTGGAGAAGGGCTCGTCCATGAGCAGGATCGACGGCTCTGTGACGAGGCTGCGGCCCAATGCGGCGCGCGAGCGCATGCCGCCGGACAGCTCGTGGGGGAAGGAATCGGCGAACTTTTCGAGCCCCACCAGCTCCAGCACCTGCATCACCCGCTCGCGCCGTTCCGCGCGCGCCATGCCGGTAGCCTCGAGGCCAAGGGCGACGTTCTGCGCGGTGGTGCGCCAGGGGAACAGCCGGTCCTCCTGGAACATGTAGGTCATGGTGCGCCAGTCCTGGAAGGCGCTGGACTTCTGGCCGTTCAGGAAGACCGTGCCCTGATCCGGCGGGATGAGGCCGGCGACGATGTTGAGCAACGTGCTCTTGCCGCATCCCGAGGCGCCGACGAGGGCGACGATGGAGCGCTCAGGCACGTCGAGATCGATGTTGCGCAGCACTTCGAGCTGCTCGCCGTCGCGGCGCATGAAGCTCTTGCCGACGCTTTCCAGCTGCACGACGCTCACCGCACCCTCCCGCCGAGGCTGGAGAGCGGGGAGACCGGAACCACCGCCGCGGAGTCGCGCAGCGAGGCAATGACCTTTTCCATGGTCATCTCGCGGAACGTCTCCACATGGCGACGCGCCACTTCGGCGGCGGCGGCCGCATCGCCGGCGGAGAGATATTCGATGAGCAGCACATGATCGTTGGCGATGTTGGGGCGCACGCCCTGCACGCCGAAGCCGAGCGCCACGAGGCGCGTCATCTCGTCGAGAAGGCCGGAGAGCGTGCGGACGAGGCGCTGGTTTCCGGCGGCCTCGGCGATGGCCATGTGGAAGCTGCGGTTGGCCTCCAGGAAGAAGTCGATCTGGTTGCCCACATCGGTCGTCAGCTTCACCCGGCAGGCCTCTTCGAGCCGCTCCAGATGCGCCCGGTTGACCCGGCCGGCGGCGCCGCGCGCGGCCAGCGGCTCCAGCACCAGCCGAAGCGCGAAGACCTCTTCCACGTCCTTCACCGTGATGGGTGTGACGCGGTAGCCGTGGCGCGGCATGGAAGCGACGAAACCGTCTTGGATGAGCCGCTGGAGGGCGATGCGGCAGCTCGCCTTGCCGATCTCCAGCCGCTCCATCAGCTCCGCCTCGGTGAAGCGGGTGCCCGGCAGGATGCGGCAGGAGACGATCTCGCGCCGGAGCAGGTCATAGGCCTGCCGGCCCTTCAGGGTCGCGCCCGGAATTTCGAGGACATGCCCCGCATCCGATCCCCGGTCGCTGTCGCGCTCCACGGTCACGCTCATCACCTCTCGGCTGACTGGTGAGAAGCCTACAGCGCGTATTCGGGAGAGAGAAGGCTAAATAGATAGCACGCTATGAAAAAATTTATCTATTTAAATCAGATAATTATGCCTACCCTGTTGCAAAGGTGGGCGGTTTGGGGTGGGCAGCTCACAGAGGGCTGCCCAAGAATGGATCAGTGAGGGCGCCAGCGGCCGGCGCCGGCGGCACGGGGGCGCGGGGCCTTGGAAATCTCGCCTCTCTCCCTCTAAAACCGAAAAGGGGACGCGGCCCGAGGGGCTGCGGGAGGCGGTGCGGCGCCGGGCGTCCGCCCCGCGGGATCGGCAATCGAGCGGGGGTAATGATGGCGGCCAAGGGCAAGCATCAGGCGCAGGAGAGTGAGGCGCCGGAAGGCTTGGACGTCGCCCCGCTGCATCGGATGACGCTTGGCTACCTCATCAGCCTTCTGGCTCGTCTTCTTGCGCAATCGCTGAAGGTGCGCAACGGGCCGGATGGAATCCTGCCCGGCCAATATCCCATCGCCGTGGAGTTGCTCGCGCAGGATGGCATGAGTCAGCGCGACTTGTGCGAGGTGGTGCGCATCGAGCAGGCCACCATGGCCAACACCCTCAAGCGCATGGAGAGAGATGGGCTGATTACCCGCCGCCAGAGCGCGGAAGACGGGCGGCTCGCCACCATTCATCTCACCGAGGCGGGTGCGCGCCTTGCCCGCGATGCCGTCCGCAATGCCGCCGAGGTGAACAGCGTGGCGCTCGAAGGGCTCGATCCGGCGGCGCAAGCGGCGCTGCGCAACATGCTGATAGACCTCACGGAACGGCTGGAAGCCGACCTGGCGCGCCGCGACGACTGATCATCTGCCTAATATTCGCGCATGGCGAATATATGGACTTACATACCAAGCTATGTATTATGTCTGTCGTGGTGGCTGGTCTCCGGCCGACCCCGCATGGCGGGCGGAGACCGCGTTTCATCCGCGTGAAAACCGACATCGTTCGGCCCGAGGGACGCTTGAAGACGGGTCCCTCCGGCATGACGGGCATCCTCAGATGCCGAAGCATCGCGGCGCGGTCCCTCGTGCCACGGCGCCCGATTGATTCCTGATCGCTGGCCGGTAGCCACAAGCAGCGGCCAAGAAGTGCGTCAGTAATGGCGCGCGTATGCGAGGGTTTTCATGTCATGATCGATGCGACAGCTGCCAAGCATCCCGATTTCACCAGTCGTCAGCCGATTGCCACGCGCGAACCCGTTCGCGGCGGGCTCTGCGCGTCGGGTGCGGCCTCGTCCAGGTGATCCGGAGCCTGGCGGCAGGCCGGGCTTTTTTTATGGGCGTGGCCACGGCACGTGGCGCGCGTGGAGCGTGACAGATGCGGCACGATACCGAGACGTTTCGCGAGTTTCTGGGCCGGCTTCGCGATCAGGGTGAGTTGATCGACCTCCACCAGCCGATCGACATCCGCCACATTGCGACGCTCGTGGACCAGTCCGACAAGGCGTTGTTCTTCCACAATGTCATCGGCTACGACGTGCCCGTCGTCTCCGGCATCATCCGCTCGCAGAAGCGCGCCATCATGTCGCTCGGCTGCACCGCCTATCCCGAAATCGAGATGAAGCTCAGGGCGGCCATCGACCGCCCCGTCAGCCCCAACATCGTCAACACCTCGCCCACGCAGGAAGTGGTGATGGAGGGGGATGAGGTCGATCTCTACAAGCTGCCCATCCCCATGAGCTCGATCTATGACGGCGGGCCGATGATCACCGCCGGCGTGGTCATCGCGCGCGATCCGGAATTCGGGCTCAACGCCGGCATCTACCGCTTCATCGTCAAGGAAAAGAACCTCACCGGCATCGATATCGTCACGCCCAACAACATGCGCCTGTTCGCGCAGCGGGCGTATGAGGCCGGCCGGCCGTGCCCCATCTCCATCTCCATCGGCACCCACCCCTACGAGATCATGGGG
>JAEWBL010000629.1 GCA_023391175.1 Pseudomonadota bacterium | reverse complement strand
GTCCCCGGGTACTTGCCCCAATAGATGACCTGAGAGCCTGCGATGGTGGCGTGCCGCATGCCGCCGTCGGCCGCGTCGATCCGCTTCTGGTCGGCGTCGGAGCGGGTGCGCCAGCCCTTGCGGGTGTTGTCGCGGGCGCGGCTTTCGACGGCGCAGGTCAGCACCGAGCCGCCGCCGATGGTGTATTCGTGGCTGATCTGGTCCACGTAGCCGCGGAACACGCGCTCCACCGAAATCAGGGCGCGGGTGTCGGGGTCGATATAGGCCCGGTTCAAGGTGACGGGGCGCTGGTGGTAGGCCTCAGCCTCGATGCTCGACAGCACGTCCGAGGTAAGCCCCGCGTCAGGGATGGCGGTTAGCGTCAATGTGATGCTGGGCGGCGCAAGTCCGCTGACCAAATTCAGCGCCTCAACAGAGATCAGCTGTCCAGATCCCACATAATCGACGCCCGAATAGGTGAGCGTTCCCACGCCGTCCCAGAAGCCATAGAGGCCCGAGGGGAAATCGAACAGCAGCAGGCCGCGCGTGACGATGGCCCCGGCGTCGAGCTTGGCCAGGGTGGTGGCATTGAAGGACCGCATCAGACGTAGTCCGCAGCGCTGGCGCCGGTGATGTCCTGCACCGCCTCGAAAGTGACGGACTGCGGCTGAAAGCCGGCCGGCGCCGAGAACGTGCCGGGCTTGAGCTTCATGACGCAGACCGGCTGCACGAGCCGCACCGTCGAGGAGATGCTCGGCGACGGGCTGAGGCGCACGGGCGGCGCCACGGTGAGGGTGACCCCGCCGCCGCCGCTCGCCGTCGCGTCCTCCACCACCATGTGCAAGGCGGTGCCGCCGTTCCACGGGAAGGACAGCATGTCGCCGGCTGTGGCCTTGTAGGCGGCGGGGAGGCCGGTCAGCTGGATGGTCTTGGCGGTGACGGCGGCGAGGGTAGCCGTGCCGTCATAGGCGCCGCCGCCGGCCCGGGTGAGGTTTAGGACCGACGCGCCATAGGCCGCCGGATAGACCTTCTCCGGATCGTAGGCATAGAACGGCTTTCCAAGGCGCAGGGTGAGCGCCCAGGCCTGCCAGCGCTGCCGGTCGGCCATGGTCATCTCGAAGGTGGTGAAGATGGCGGACCAGAGCGCCTCCCCCATCTCCATCACCTGAATGGCGCCGCTTTCCAGCGTGTTCTGGACGGAAAGGTCGCCCAGCTTGAAATCCACGGTGATGAAGCCCGCGCCGGCGGGGAAGGAGCGGGGATAGCTGATGGTCATGTCACACCCCCGCCACGCCGCGCGCTCGGGCCTCGCGGACAACGTTCAAAACGTCGGCGCGCTGGTTTTTCCACCACTGTTGCAGCGTCTGGATCAACTCCTCAGGCGAGACCCCGCCGCCGCCCTGCCCCGCCGCGCCCATGTTGATGACGGGGGCGAAGACCGGGGCGATGGTGTCGCTACCGCCCATGCGCGCGCCGAGGGCCCGCATCTGCGCCGGGGTGAAGATGCCTTCGTCCTTCTTGATGATGGCGCGCTCCTCGCCGGCGAGCAGGGCGAACGGGTCGCGCCCGGTGTGGTAGCGCGGCGCTCCGGCATAGAGGCTCGGGTGGTCCGCGCGCACGAAGGTCGCCTCCCCTGCTCCAAGCACACCGCCGCTATGGGCCCCGGCCACGTAGACCGCGCCCGTGGTGCTGCCGACCGTGCCGAGGGAGCCCCCACCACCGAGCCCGCTGATGCCGAAGAGGCCCGACATCAGGCTCGAAATCGCCTGGTTGCTTGCCATCTCGATGAGCTTGTCGAGCAGCTTGTTCATGGCGTTGGTGAGCGCGTCGGTCAGCGACTTGCCGTTGCGCAGGTCCTGGATAAAGCCGGACAGGGCCGAGTCCGCCGTGGTCGACATATCCGACAGCGTCGCATTGAGCCGCAGGGCAGCCGCGTCGGCCGAGTTGAGGTCGACGGCAACGCCGGACGAGCGCAAGGTGGAGGCGATGGCCTGATCCTGCGAGGAGCGGCCGAGCTGGGCGCGCTGGAAGGCGATCTCGTCCTGCAGCTTGAGTTCCGCGGTCAGCTGGGCGCTGCGGGCCAGCTCCTCGTTTTTCTTTTTCAGCCGGTCGTATTCGGCCTGGTCGAAGCCCGTGCCGGCCTGCGCCGCTTCCTTGCGCAGATCCCAATAGGTCTGGAAATTGGCGCGCAGCAGGGCCGTTTCGCCCGCGGTCTTGCCAATGAGCTGCGTTTCCAGCTGCTGTTGGGAAATCGCCTCGTCCGCCGCCTCCAGGCGCTGGCGGGCGGCCTGCGAGAGTTGGGTATACACCTCGGCGAGGGTTTTGACCTTGTTGTTCTCTGCCTCTGCCAAAGCGACGGCGTTGGTAGCGCCCGCGGCCTTGGCGCGATAGGCATCGAGCGCCGCCTGCGCTTCCGCCTTGGCCGTAGGGGTCTGCGCCCGGATGACCGCCAGTTCAAGCTCGCGCTCACGGCGCAGCTTCTCCTGAACCGGGATCAGATCCCTGCCGTTGGCAGAGAGCGCCGCGATCTCGTTGGTGACACCCTCAAGCGCGTCGCGCTGTTCCTGCGTGCCCTTGGTGCCGTTCTCCGTCGCCTTGTTCAGCAGGGCCTGCTGTTCGCGCAGCTGACGAAGCTGCTCGAAACGCGGGTCGCGGCCCTCAGCCACCTGCTGCGCGGCCATGGCGGCGGCCCGCGCATCGGCCGCCGCGACATCGGCGGCGAGCCGCGCGCGCTCCTGATACTTCTTGTTGAGCTCCGCTTCGTCACGCAGGAGATTGGCCGCCGCGACGCCCTGGGCCCGCCCCTTGGGGCCGGCCGCCGCCGCGCGCTCCGCAGCAACCTGCTTTTCCAGCGCGGCGATCTGCTGGTCGAGGCTCGGGCCTTTCAGAGCCGACGAAACGGCCTTGCCCATGGCGTCATAGGCACCGGAGGCGAAATTGGAGACCGACAGCCAGGCGCGGCCCAGCGCGGTCACGTTGGCCGTGGCGGCGGGGAGGCTCTTGTTCAGGGCATCGGTGAGTGCCTGCTGCGCCTTGGTCTTCTGCCCCGAATATTCGAGGTCCTGAATGTACTTGAGCGTCGCGACGTCGAGAAAATTGAGCTTCTGGTTGAGATCCACCGCGCCCTTGGCCGGGTCGCGGAAGGCCTGCGCCATCTCCTTGCCGGCATCGGCGAGGTCGGCGCCGGTGAGAGTCGCATAGCGGTTGGTGACGTCGATGAGGCCGGTAAAAACCTCGGTGCCGATCTTGCCGGTGCTCGCGAAGCTCGCGGTCAGGTCGCGGGCGGACGACACCGAGATGCGGCTCGCCGAAGCCGAGACCGATGCGATGGTCTCGAGTTGCGCGACCGTGGCATCGGTCGACCGCCCCAGCCCTTGCAGCGAATTGGCCAGCTGGCGCTCGCCCGCCGAATAGGACGAATAGGCGAAGGCGGCGGCGACCGCGATGCCGGCCACGCCGGCGGTGACAAGCCGCGCCGGGGTGAGCAGGCCGAGCAGCCCCGCCCCGATCTGTTTAAGCCCCCCCGCCACGCCGGCCCTCGAATTCGCGAGCACGTCGTAGACTTGGCCGCCCTGCGTCGCGAGGATCTGAAACGGCCCTGAGCCGCTTGCAAGCATGGTCGCCATGTCATTGGCCTGACGGGTCAGGTTCATGATTTCATGGTTGGCCAGCTTGGCCCCCTCGGCGGCGCCATGGCTGAAATTGTCGTTGGCCGTTTGCGCGACGCCGTACTTCACCCGGAGCAATTCGAGAAGGCGGGCGTGATCCTGCTGACTGAGGTTGCCCTGCGCGAGGTTTCGGTCGAGCGTTCTCTGGCCGGCGGCGAAAGCCTGCTCCGCCTTGTAGGCGTCATCCACTGACCTGCGGAGGCGGTCCAGCGCCGCCGCGGCATCGACCTGCCGCTTCACCGCCTTGTCGGTCGCGGTCGCCATGACATCGCCGGTCGAGGCCACGCGCTGCTGGGCATCGGCCACCTTGTTCAGGTCGGACTCGGCGCGGGCGAGGCTTTCGGTCTTTGCCTCGATGCGGAGTTCGTTGATTTCGGTGGTCATGCGGACCTCATGAAAAAGGCCGCCCGGGATGGGGCGGCCTTTGGGGGCGGCAATCTGGCGAAGGGGTCAGTGCGTAGCGCGGCCGTGCAGCAGGGTGAGGACGTGGCGGCGGGGCACGAGCACGGCGCGGCTCTGGACCTTGCCGAAGGTGATGGCGCCGTTGGACACGACGGCACCGGGAAGCTGGCCGAGGGCCACGGACCATTCGCCAACCCACTGCGTTTCGGCGAAGACACGGCGCAGGAAGGCATGGCCATTGGCAAAGGCGATGGACCCGGGGGCCTCCTTCGGCCCGAGACGCATGCCAAATTCCGGCAAGGTACCGGCGGACAGCTTGTCGCTGAGCGCGAACTGCACCAGCGTGCCCACGGTGAGGCCGGGGCCGGCGGCGTGGCGCATGAGGTGGCGGAAACAGCCGATGGGGTCGTCTTCCGCCGTGCCCACCATGGCGCCGGGGGCCTTATGGGCGATCTTGGGCAGGTTCGGCTCCATGGCCCACAGCGCGCGGGCGGCCTCGGGGCCATAGAGCGAATTGGCAACGGAGACGAGACGGGCGGCGGCATTGACCTTGGAGACGCGGGCGCCCCACACCTTGCCATCGGCCAAGGCCGGGAGATCCTCGGCCTGATTGTCCATCACATACATGCCGGTGCGACGGAGGGTAGGG
>JAEWBL010000588.1 GCA_023391175.1 Pseudomonadota bacterium | reverse complement strand
GTGCACACCAAGATGGTCGCCACCCTCGACGGCGCCATCCTCTCCAAGATGGCGGACCGGGGCCAGATCGTCGGCGGCATCGTGGACGGACCGCTCGATCTCGACGCGGCGGTGGATGTCGCGGCGGCGCAGGTGAAGCACATCGCCTCGCCCGTCGCCGGGGTGGCGGACGTGCTGCTGGTGCCCAACATCGAGGCCGGCAACATGGTCTACAAGAACCTCGCGTTCATGGCCGACGCCCAGACCGCCGGCCTCGTGGTGGGCGCCCGCGTGCCGGTGATGCTGACGAGCCGCGCCGACAGCGCGGAGGCCCGGCGCTTCTCCGCCGCCGCGGCGGTGATCTACGCCGACGCGCTGAAGCGCACCCCCGACGCCATCCTTCCCCACGCCGCCGACTGAGCGAGGCACCGCCATGACCGACGCCGTCCTGGTCGTCAATTCCGGCTCCACCAGCCTCAAGTTCGGCGCCTATGCGACGTCGAACGCGGAGGACCCGCCTTTGCTCTGCCGGGGCGGCATCGACAGCATGGCGGGCGATCCGCACTTCATCGCCAAGGAGCCCGATGGCAAGCCCATCGACGCCCACGAATGGGGCTCCGGCCATGCGCTGAGCCACAAGGAGGCGCTCGCCTACATCGTGACGTGGCTGGAGCAGCACGAGGCCAACATCAAGGTGGTGGCGGCCGGGCACCGCGTGGTGCTCGGCGGCACGCGCTTCGCGGGCCCGGCAAAGATCACGCCCGAGGTGCTGGACTATCTCGATGGCCTGTCGGCCATGGAGCCCTCGCACCAGCCGTTCAACGTGCGCGGCGCGCGGGCCATCGCCGAGGCCTTCCCCGGCCTGCCGCAGGTGGCGGTGTTCGACACCTCCTTCCACCGCACCATGCCGGAGGTGGCGCAGATCTATGCCCTGCCCAACGCCGTGCGCGACACGGGCGTGCGGCACTGGGGCTATCACGGCATCTCCTACGACTACATCAGCCGGCAGGTGCCCAAGGTCGCGCCCGGCGCGCGGCGGGTCATCGCGGCCCACCTCGGCGGCGGCGCCTCGGTCTGCGCCATGCTGGACGGGAAAAGCGTCGAGACCTCCATGGCGTTTGCCGGCCTCACCGGCCTGCCCATGGCCACCCGCTCCGGCGACGTGCCGGCGGACGTGATCTTCTATCTGCTGCGCTCGGCCGGCTACACGCCCGCGGCGCTGGAAAAACTGCTCTACGGCCAGTCCGGCCTGCTCGGCCTCTCCGGCGACAGCGCCGACATGCGGGTGCTGCAGGACAGCGCGGCCGCCGAAGACAGGCTGGCGGTGGACTATTTCGTCTATTGCCTCGTGAAGTTCATCGGCGCCTATGCGGCGGTGCTGGGCGGGCTGGACGCGCTCGTCTTCACCGCCGGCATCGGCGAGAACTCGGCCAAGGTGCGCGCCGCCGTGCTGGAGCGCCTCTCCACCTTCGGCCTCACCCTCGATCCGGCGGCCAATGCCGCCAACGGGCCGCGCATCACCACGGCGGACAGCGCCGTCGCGGCCTTCGTCATCCCCACCAACGAAGAACTGATGATCGCCCAGCACACGCTGGCGCTCACCCGTTCCGCCTGACCGGGAGCTATCCAATGGCACAGAGCGCAGCCCTCGCCGCCGCCCCGCCCGCCCAAGCGCCGGCCAATAAGCCGGCCGAGAAGCCCGCATCGTCCTCCAGCGGGCCGGTCCGCCTCGACGCCGCGGCCATCGCCGCCAAGTTCACCGAACTCGGCTCCTCGCCCAAGGGCCTCACCGCGGCAGAGGTGAGCGCGCTTCAGGCGAAGTACGGCCCCAACGCCATCGTCGCCCACGAGGACAGCCGCTGGGAGAAGCTGGTCGGCTATTTCTGGGGGCCGATCCCCTGGATGATCGAGGCGGCGGCGCTACTCTCCCTCATCCGCCAGGACTGGCCCGACTTCATCGTCGTCATGGGCCTGCTCATCTACAACGCCATCGTCGGCTTCTGGCAGGACAGCAAGGCGGCGAGCGCCCTCGCCGCGCTGAAGAAGGGGCTGGCGCTCAAGGCCCGCGTGCTGCGCGACGGCCAGTGGGTCACCGTGGACACCGCCGCCCTCGTGCCGGGCGACGTGGTGAGCGTGGCCGGCGGCGAGACGCTGCCCGCCGACCTCCTCCTCACCGAGGGCAAGTATCTCTCCGTCGATCAGGCGGCGCTGACAGGTGAATCGCTCCCCGTCTCCAAGGCGGTGGGCGACAGCGGCTATTCCGGCTCCATCGTGCGGCAGGGCACCATGACGGCCCTCGTGACCGCCACCGGCAATGCCACCTTCTTCGGCCGCACGGCGAAGCTCGTCGCCTCGGCCGGCGCCAAGTCGCATGCGGAGAAGGCGGTCATCCAGATGGGGGACTTCCTCATCATCCTCTCCGCCGCGCTGGCGCTGGTGCTGGTGGTGGCGCAGGTCCACCGCGACATCATCGCCGACGGGCACTGGGAGTGGCAGCACGCCGGCGCCATCGTGCAGATCGTGCTGGTCCTGCTCGTGGCCTCGGTGCCGGTGGCGACGCCGGCGGTCATGTCCGTGACCATGGCGCTGGGCGCGCTGGCGCTCTCCAAGCAGCAAGCCATCGTCTCCCGCCTCTCGGCCATCGAGGAACTGGCCGGCGTGGACGTTCTGTGCTCCGACAAGACCGGCACCCTGACGCTGAACCAGCTCACCCTCCAGGCGCCCATCCCGTGGGGCAGTGCCAGGCCCGACGATCTCATCCTCGGCGCCGCCCTCGCCTCCCAGCGCCAGAGCGACGACGCCATCGACAAGGCGGTGATCGCCGCGGTGAAGGACCCGAAGGTGCTCGACGGCTACAAGAGCGTGGACTTCACGCCCTTCGATCCCGTCAGCAAGAAGACGGTGGCGAGCGTCAGCGGCCCGGACGGCAAGACCGTGCATTTCGCCAAGGGCGCGCCGCAGGCCATCGCTGCCCAGTGCGGCCTCTCGGAGGCCGATGCGAAAGGCTATTTCGACGCGGTGGAAACCCTCGCCCGCAGCGGCACCCGCGCGCTCGGCGTCGCCCGCTCGGACGACGGCACCACCTGGACGCTGCTCGGCCTCCTGCCCATGCTCGACCCGCCCCGGCCCGACGCGGCGGAAACCATCGCCAAGGCCAAGGCGCTCGGCGTCTCGGTGAAGATGGTGACGGGCGATGATGTGGCCATCGGCGGCGAAATCTCCCGCCAGCTCGGCCTCGGCGACCGGCTCCTCGTGGCGAGCGACGTGTTCGGCAAGGATTCCAGCCCCGAGCACATCGCCATCGACGCCGCCCGCGCGGTGGAGGTGGCCGACGGCTTCGGCCGCGTCTTCCCCGAGCACAAGTTCCAGATCGTGAAGGCGTTGCAGGAGCGCGGCCACATCGTCGCCATGACCGGCGACGGCGTGAACGACGCCCCCGCCCTGAAGCAGGCCGATTGCGGCGTCGCCGTCTCCGGCGCCACGGACGCGGCCCGCAGCGCCGCGGCGCTCATTCTCACGGCGCCGGGCCTCTCTACCATCATCAACGCCATCATGGAGGCGCGGGCGATCTTCGAGCGGATCACCAGCTACATCTACTACCGCATCGCCATGACGCTGAACATCATGCTGGTGGTGGTTCTGGTTTATCTGGTCTACGACTTCATGCCGCTCACCGCGATCATGATCGTCGTCATGGCTTTGCTTGACGACATCCCCATCATGACCATCGCCTATGACAACGTGAAGGTTCAGGACTCCCCGGTGCGCTGGAACATGCACCGCATCCTCTCCTTCTCCACCATCATGGGGATCATGGCGCTGGTGCAGAGCTTCGGCATCGTCATGCTCGGCATGTTCTGGATGAAGAGCCCGGAACTCATGGCGCGCCTGCCCATGGATCTCGCCCACATCCAGACCATGCTGTTCCTGCAATTGTGCGCCGGCGGGCACCTCCTGTTCTTCGTCTCGCGGGTGCAGGGCACGCTGTTCCGCCCGCCCTATCCCAGCCTGCCGGTGCTCGCGGCGGTGATGGGCACGCAGGTGTTCGCGATTCTCATGTGCGCCTTCGGCTGGTTCATGCCCGCGCTGCCTTGGCT
>JAEWBL010000578.1 GCA_023391175.1 Pseudomonadota bacterium | reverse complement strand
CGGGCGCCGCCCGCCGGGGGGCGCGGGCCTCGGGTGCCTTCAGGCTGGGGACGAACAGGCAATGCGCCGCGATGCTCCGCGCCTCCAGCGCTGCCGCCAGCGCATCCACGGCGGCGGTGTCGGCGGCGAGCCATTGGGAGCGGTAGAAGAGGATGAGCGCATTCGGCCGCGGCGCCCCGCGCACCTCCTCCAGCGTCGCGAGGCCGGCGCCGGGGCGGTGGAAGGCGGTAGAAGGCACGGGGCGGGGCGCGGGGATGGTTTCGAGCGTGGGAAAGCCCGCCGCCGCGCCCATGGCCACGAGCAGGGCCGCCATGTTCTCCGGCCCGCCCGCGCGGAAATAGCCGAGCCAGCGGGCGAGGGTTTCCTCGGGCAGCGTGGAGAGGGCGGCGAGGCGGGGATCGTCCTGGTCCTCGCCCGGCAGCAGCGCAAGGGCGATGCCGCGGGCGCGGGCCATGGCGGCCAGTTGCTCGGCGCCATAGCGCCACCAGTCCAGCCCGCCGAGCTGGCGCACCAGCACCACTTTCGCCTTGGCCGCGACCTTTTCCACCCACAAATCCACCGACATGGGGTGGCGCAGGTCCTTCAGCCGCGCGAGGCGCAGGCTGGGTCCCTGCGCGCCCCGCGCGCGCCATGCTGCGGAGAGGGCGATGAGGTCGCTGTCGGTGAAGGAGAGCGCCACCATGTCGCCGGGCGGCTGGGCGAGGTCGACCGGCTCGGCCAACTCCTCCAGGCTCGTCGATGTGGTGGCGAGGATATGCATGGGCTAGCCGAGGATCGCCCGTTCCACCGCCGCGCGGTCGAAGCCCTTGAGGCCGATGACCACCAGCGCCCCGCGCCGCGCCTCGCCCGCGCCCCATGCCCGATCGAAATGGTGCGACACGCGCGGGCCGACGCCCTGCACCAGCAGGCGCAGCGGCTTGCCCGCGACGGCGGCGAAGCCCTTCACGCGCAGCACGTCCGGCGTCTCCGCCGCCTTCACCACGCTGGCCGCCAGCGCGGCGGGATCGGCGATTTCGGGCAAAGCGAGAACGATGCTCTCGAACTCGTCGTGGTCGTGGTCTTCCTCGTCGTCGTGATGGGTGCGGCGGGCGTCGATGACATCCTCCGCGCCGACGCCGAGGCCGAGCAGCACCGCCGGGTCCACCTTGCCGCCCGAGGCGCGCACCAGCTTCACCGCGCGCGGCAAGGCGCCGGCCACCGCCTGCTCGGCCGTGGCGAAGCCGGCCGCATCGAGCAGATCGGACTTGGAGAGGACGACGAGATCGGCGCAGGCGATCTGGTCCTCGAACACCTCTTCCACCGGGTCGTCATGGTCGAGGCTCTCGTCCCCGGCACGCTGCGCATCGAGCGCGGCGAGATCGGGCGCGACGCGCCCCTCGGCCAGCGCCGGGCCGTCCACCACGGCGATCACGCCATCCACCGTCACCCGGCCCTTGATGGCCGGCCACTGGAAGGCCTGCACCAGGGGCTTCGGCAGCGCGAGGCCGGAGGTCTCGATGAGGATGTGGTCCACCTTCGGCGCGCGGGCGAGGATCTGGTCCAGCGCCGGCACGAAATCATCCGCCACGGTGCAGCACAGGCAGCCATTGGCGAGTTCCACGATGCTGGTCTCGTCACAGCTTTCGATGCCGCAGCCCTTCAGGATCTCGCCATCGATGCCCACGTCGCCGAATTCGTTGACGATGACCGCGAGGCGCTTGCCGCCGGCATTCTCCAGCACATGGCGGATCAGCGTCGTCTTACCGGCGCCGAGGAAGCCGGTGACGATGGTGCAGGGCACGCGGGCGAGCGAGGTCATCGGGTCTCCTTGGGGAGGGTGAGCGGGGGAATGCGCGCGACCATGCCGCGCTTGAGCACGTCCGGCCGGCCGCGCCAGGGCATCAGGCCATCTTCCGAGCCGGCGAGAAGCGCGGCGCCAGTGAGGAGATCGGCGGCGCTGTCCGGGGCGAGGTCGCCGAACACATAGGTCCAGCCGTCGCGGCGGACCATGGCGGCGGAGAGCGCGCGCTTGCAATTGGCGAGGCAAGAAACGCCTTCAACCGCGACGCCTTCGGGGACGGACGCGGCGCAGGCGGAGGCGAGGAGGCGCGCGCCGTCACGCTCGGCGTCGGTCGGGGCGTCGTTGCCGGGGGCGCGGCAGGTGGTGCAGATGAAGAGGGTGACGGCTGGGATGGGTTCGCGCGCGGCTTCTGGCGCGCAGCCGGCGTCCGGGCTTTCGGCGCCAGGCTCAGGGCCAGTGCTGTCTGGAATCGCGCCGCGCTCCACCGAAACGTCCACGGGTGCGAGTGCCCACGCGCGCGGGCTCGAAGGGACGCAATACCGGAGCACCCCGCCCGGCGCGGACCTCGTCGAAGGCAGGTCTCCTGGCTCGCGGTTCACCGCCCCTGCCGCCTTCCCGGATTGCTCCAGTGGCGTCTGGCAGGGGCTCACCGCCGACAGTTGCGGGGGCAGCCGCGGCATTGGGGGTTTCCCCGCACCGCATTCCCTTTTTCGCCCGTGTGGGACCACGGGACCTTCGACGCCGCCACTAAAGGCAGGGCGGGCGGGATTGTCAAATGAGGGGCGTGGAAACGCTCTCGTGCCCCGGACCAGCGACGGCGCAGCCGGAGCGCAGAGCCGAGGCCCAGCGCAAGGGACCGCCGAAGGCGCTTCAGTATCCGGCTCTCTCGGGGTTGGCCCGCTGCGCGGAAGTCGTTGCGCTGGGTCCCGGCTCTCCTTCCGCGCCGCTACGCGGCGTTGCAGTCGGCCGGGATACGAGGGCGGTGTCTGCGCAAGAACCGGCCGAACTCCCTCTCCCCTTGGGGGTGAGGGCGGGGGTGAGGGGTCAGCGGCGGCTTCGCGAGGGAAGACGACCGACTGGCAGGCGGCGATATTTACCCCTCACCCTAACCCTCTCCCGCAAGGGGAGAGGGGACCCGCTTACGATTGGGGAAAGCGCCCCCTGCCCTACCCCTCGATGCGGTCGAAATCGGCGATGCCGCGGGTGGCGGCGCGGATTTCATCGAGCAGCTTCAAGCGGTTCTCGCGCAGCGCGGGATCGGCGTCGTTCACCGTCACAGCGTCGAAGAAGGCATCCACCGGCTGGCGCAGGTCCGACAGCGCGGTCATGGCGGCCTCGAAATCCTCGGCCGCGACGGCCTTGGAGACGCGGGCCTTCACATCGTCGATGGCGGCGGCGAGGTGCTCCTCGGCCGGCTCCTTGAGCAGCGCCGCGACGGTGGGGCCGGCGAAGGCGCGGCCGTCCTTCTTCTCCTCGATGCGCAGGATATTCACCGCGCGGCGGTAGCCGGCGAGGAGGTTCTTCCCGTCCTCGGTGGCGAGGAAGGCCGCGAGCGCCTCCACCCGGCGGACCACGAGAAGGAGGTCGTCCTGCCCTTCCAGGGCGAAGACGGCATCGACGAGATCGTGACGGGCGCCACGATCGCGCAGGTAGACTTTCAGGCGGTCGGCGAAGAAGGCGAGGAGGTCAACCGAGCCAGCCCAAGCGACCGGACCAGTCGCTGCAATGTACCGCTCCGCCGCTTCACCGCCGTAAGCGTTTTGAGCTAGATCAGCGTAGAGCCTTTGCATTTGCTCTTTAGTAAGCCCGTACTTCTTCAATCCACCGATAGCTTGGAAAAGCCGATCGAGCATATCGAAGTGAACGCGGGTTAAAACCTTTGCCCATGCAATTGGCATGAGCCTCAGCAAATTCAGCCGGACTTCATTCTCCAGCACAATCCTAATCACCCCCAGCGCCGCCCGGCGCAGCGCGTAGGGGTCCTTGCTCCCGGTCGGCTTCTCGTCGATCGCCCAGAAGCCCACCAGCGTGTCGATCTTATCCGCCAGTGCCACGGCCACGGAGACCGGCGCAGTGGGCACGCGGTCATTCGGCCCCTGCGGCTTGTAGTGCTCCTCGCAGGCGGCCGCGACTTCCGGGGGGAGGTTCTCTCCTTCAGCGTAATAGCGGCCCATCAGGCCCTGAAGCTCGGGGAACTCGCCCACCACCTCCGTGAGAAGGTCCGCCTTCGCCACCAGCGCGGCCTCCTCGGCCAGCGCCACCGGCGCGCCGACCTTGGGGGCGAGCTCCTTGGCGAGGCGGACGATGCGCTCGATGCGCTCGGCCTGGGAGCCCAGCTTCTCGTGGAAGGTGATGGACTGGAACTTGGGCATGCGGCTGGCGAGGCCGTTCAGCCGGTCCGTATCCCAGAAGAATTTCGCATCCGACAGGCGGGCGCGGATGACGCGCTCGTTGCCGGCGACGATGGCCGCGCCGCCGTCCGAGGCGACGAGGTTCGAGATGAGGATGAAGCGGTTGGCGAGGCGCCCGGTCCTGGGGTCCTTCAGCACGAAGCACTTCTGGTTGGCGCGGATCGTGGCGCGGATCACCTCGTCTGGGATGTCGAGGAAGCGCTCCTCGAACGATCCCATCAGCACCACGGGCCATTCCACGAGGCCGCACACCTCGTCCAGCAGCCCCTCATCCTCCACCAGCTCGAGGCCGGCGGCGAGGGCCAGGTCCTTGGCGTCGTTGAGGATGATTTCCTTGCGGCGGTCGCGGTCGGCTACCACCTTGGCGGCCTCCAGCTTCGCCATCCAGTCGTCCAGCCGCTTCACGGTGAAGGGCTCGGGCGCCAGGAAGCGGTGGCCGCGGGTGACGTTGGAGGCCTCGATGCCGTCCACCGAGAAATGCACCACCTCCGGCTCGTCGCCCTCCGCCCCGAAGGTGGCGACGATGGAATGCAGCGGGCGCACCCAGCGCAGCGTGCCGGTTCCCCAGCGCATGGATTTCGGCCAGGGGAACTTGCGGATGATGTCCGGCACGATCTCGGCCACCACCTCGGTGGTGGCGCGGCCGGGCTTTTCCACCACGGCCACGTAGAAATCACCCTTCTTGGGGTCGGACTGGATGGTCGCCTGATCGAGGGAGGCGAGGCCCGCGCTTTTGAGGAAGCCGGCCACCGCCTGCTCGGGGGCGCCCACGCGCGGCCCCTTCTTCTCTTCCTTCTGGTCCGCCTGACGGCCGGGCAGGCCGTGCACCGCGAGCGCGAGGCGGCGCGGCGTCACGAAGGCTTTTGCGCCCTCATAGAGCAGGCCGCGCTCCACCAGGGCGTCGGTGACGAGCTTCTTCAGCGCGTCGGCCGCCTGGGCCTGCATGCGGGCGGGGATTTCCTCAGAGAAGAGTTCGAGCAGAAGATCAGGCATCGGTTCGGGCTCGTCCTCCCCATGCGGGGAGGCTGGCGCTTGCGCGCGGCGGGTGAATTTCGGGGCCTGTGCTAGTTCGTTTCGGCCGCCGCGTCGAGGGGGCGGGCTCAGTCGAGGGAACGGCCGCGCATCTCCTTGAGCCCCAGCGCAGCGACGAAGGCCACGATGCCGCCGCCGATCATGTAGAAGGCCGGGGCCATGGCATCGCCGGTGAGACTCACCAGCAGCACCGCCACCATGGGGGCCGTGCCGCCGCCGAGGCCGAGGCCGAGGTTCCAGCTCAGCCCCACCGCCGTGCAGCGGGTGTGGCGGGGAAACATCTCCACCAGCGCCACCGCGATGGGCCCGCCATAGATGGAGACGATCACCGCGAAGCCCAGTTGCCCCAAGAGCGCCAGCCCCGTCGAGCCGGACTGCAGCAACAGGAACAGCGGCCACGTGAACACGGCAAGGCAGAGGAATCCGCCGACGATCAGTGGCTTCCTGCCGATGCGGTCGGAGAGCGCGGCGAAGCCGAGGCAGCCGGCCATCACCACCGCCATGCTCACGGCGTTCAGCTCCAGCGCCACATGGGGCGTGAAATGCTCCTGCTGCTGGAGCCATGTGGCGAGATAGACGAAGGAGAGGTAATAGGCGATGCCCAGCACGATGTTGATCAGCGTCGCCCGCAGGATGCTGCCGCCATTCTCGCGGAAGGCTTCCACCACCGGCAGCGTGGGCCGATGCACCGGCTTCACGTCCCGCGCCACCGTCCGGCGCAGGATCAGCGCGAAGCCGCCAAGCAGGCAGCCGAGCAGGAAGGGAATGCGCCAGCCCCAGGCGGCAAGGTCGTCCGCCGACATGAGGCCGGAGACCAGCGCCCCCACCGCCGAACCCAGCAACATCCCGCCGTTGCAGCCGACGATGACCAGCGAGGTCACCGCCCCGCGCCAGCGCACCTGCGCGTTCTCGGCCAGGAACACGGCGGAGGTCATGTATTCCCCGCCCACCGAGAGCCCCTGCGCGAGGCGCAGCACCAGAAGCAGCACGGCGGAGAGCACCCCGGCCGTCTCATAGGTGGGCAGAAGCCCGACGCAGAAGGTGGAGATGCTCATGAGCCCGGCGGACGACATGAGCGCCGCGCGCCGGCCCATCCGGTCACCGATATGGCCGAACAGCACCGAGCCGAGCGGCCGCATGAGGAAGGAGGCGGCGAACACGCCGAACACCGACAGCATGGCCGCCGCGGGGCTCGTCTCGGGGAAGAAGTTGCGGGCGAAGATGCTGGCGAGGAAGCCGTAGACGGCGAAATCGTACCATTCCAGCACATTGCCGAGCATGCCGGCCGCCATCAGCCGCCGGGAGAGAACGGGCGCGCCCTGCGGGGCCAAGCCCCCGGAGAAGTCGTCCGCCTGCGTGTGCGCTATGCTGCTCATGGATTCCGCCCCCGCTCAGCTCAAGCGTTAGGTCTATTCGGAAGGCGCGTCCAGCACCCGGCCGCGCCGTTCGGTCAGCGCTGCGACGCCCACCAGCGCGACGGCCGCCAGCAGCATCAGGTGGACCGCCGGCGCCATGGTGAGGCCGAGGCCCTTCACGAAATAGGTGGCGAGCATGGGCGCGAAGCCGCCCGAGACGCCGATGCCGAGATTCCAGGCAAAACCCATGGCGCTGCAGCGCACCGGCGTCTCGAACAATTCCACCAGCAGCGCCGGCAGCGGGCTCGTGACCGCCGCGGCCAGAACCGAGAAGACGATCTGAGCGGCCAGCACCTCCCCCGCGCTGCCGCCGCGCAGCAGCAGGAACAGCGGCCAGGAGAGCAGGACGAAGCCGGAAAGTCCCGCCGCCACGATGCGCCGCCGGCCGATGCGATCCGACAAGGCGCCGAACAGCAGGCAGCAGGTGACCGACACAATGAGCGCGAGGGTGGTGAAGGCCAATGCGGTCGCGGGCGCGAGGCCGGCCTCCTGCTCCATATAGGTCGGCAGGTAGACGAAGAGGAGATAGGTGTCGGCGCCGACGAAGAGCGTCACCAGCATGGCGGCGAGGATGGCGCCGCCAGCCTCGTGGAAGGCCCGCTTCAGCGGCAGCCCCTTCGCCTTGCTGCCCCCACGATCGCCGGGCCGGGGCCGGCGCAGCAAAAGCGCGGTGATGCCGAGCACCGCCCCCAGCAGGAACGGCAGCCGCCAGCCGAAGGCCTGCATCGCCTCAGCCGAGAGAACCGCGCTCAGCACCGCGCACACGCCAGAGCCCAGCAGCGTCCCCGTCTGCCCGCCCGCCGTGGAGAAGGCCGCCGTGAGGCCGCGATGGCGGGGCACGGCGTGCTCGGCGAGATAGATGGAGGAGGTGGTGTATTCCCCGCCGATGGAGAGGCCCTGCAGCAGCCTCAGGATGAGGAGCAGCAAAGGGGCGAGAAAGCCGGCCGTGGCGTAAGTGGGCAACAGGCCGATGCCCACCGTGGCGCAGCTCATCACCGACACCGACGCGATGAGGGCGACGCGGGGGCCGAACCGGTCGCCCACATGGCCGAACAGGACCGCCCCCAGCGGGCGCATCAGGAAGGCCGCGCCGAACAGGCCGAAGGCGGAGATGAGCCCCACCAGCGCATCCTCGGCCGGAAAGAAGGTGCGGGCGAAGATGGGCGCGAGGAAGCCGTAGGAGGCGAAGTCGTACCATTCCAGCAGATTGCCGATGCCCCCCGCCGCAAGCAGGCGCGGCGACGCCCCCGCTGGTCCCCCCTCCTCGGGCGGCGTGAGGCCGGGCAGGTCGCGTCTCCCGGCATCGGTGGCGGTCATGGCGTGTCCGGACGGGCGGTTGCGGCTCCGCTTGAGCTAGCACCCGCGCGGCGGTCGGGGCAATCCCTTACCGTTCAGCCCCTCAGGCCGCCGCGCCGCCGCCGGCCGTCTTCAGCCAGGCCGCGCCGCAGGCCTTGGCCAGTTCGCGCACGCGCAGGATGTAGCTTTGCCGCTCGGTCACGGAGATCACGCCGCGCGCGTCGAGCAGGTTGAAGACGTGGGACGCCTTGATGCACTGGTCGTAGGCCGGCAGCGCCATCTCGTGGGTCTCGCCCTTGTCGCCGAACGCCAGATACTTGTGGCAGGCCGCCTCGGCCATGCGGAACTGCTCGAACCGCATGGCGGTGTCGGCGGCCTCGAAATTGTGCCGGGAATATTCCTGCTCGGCCTGGAGGAAGACGTCGCCGTAGGTGGTCTTCTCGGCGCCTTCGCGGCCGTTGAAATTCAGGTCGTAGACGTTCTCCACGCCCTGCACATACATGGCGAGGCGCTCCAGGCCGTAGGTCAGCTCGCCGGAGACCGGCGAACACTCGAAGCCGGCGACCTGCTGGAAATAGGTGAACTGCGACACCTCCATGCCGTCGCACCAGCATTCCCAGCCGAGGCCCCAGGCGCCGAGCGTCGGGCTCTCCCAGTCGTCCTCCACGA
>JAEWBL010000574.1 GCA_023391175.1 Pseudomonadota bacterium | reverse complement strand
ATCCATGGGATAGAGGCTGTCGAGGCCCGACGCCGCCATACGCCAGCCGCCGACGCCCCGGAAGCTCGCACCGGGCGCGGCGGCGACAACCGCCTCCATCAGAGCGCCGCCGAGTTGGTCCCCCGATTCCTCCCCCGCGACGATGAAGATCCGCGGCGGGCGCCCGCCGCTCTCGATGCTCACGCGACACGCCCTCCGATGCCCGCGACGAACAGGCCGGCGGCATCGGCCGCCTCCACCAGCGCCTGCGCATCCGGCACGATGGCGCCCCCCGCCTCGAAGGCGATGCCGGCGAGGCCCACCTCAGCCGCCCGTTTCACGGTCTGCGGGCCAAGCGAAGGCAGATCCACCCGGCGGTCCTGACCCGGCTTCGGCGCCTTGACCAGGACACCCTTCCCGGCGGCGAAGCGCAGCCGGCCGGAGCGGCGCATATCGCCATAGCGGCCCAGCATCTGGTCCGTTCCCTCCGCGGCCTCGACGGCCGCGACAAGCCCATCCACCACGATCACCCCCTGCCCCACGTCGAAGGGACCGAGGGCGCGGATCACGTCGAGCCCCCGTGCGATGTCCGCCTGCTGAGTCTCGCTCGGCCGGCGGGCGCCGAGCACGCCCTGCGGAAGCAGCAGGCGGGGAGCCACCTCATGCGCGCCGACCAGGGTGAACCCCTGCTCCGCCACAAGACCCAGAACGCCCGAGAGCAGGTGATTGTCGCCGCCCCGGAACAGGCGGGCGATGCGCGGCAGCAGCCGCAGCATGGTGAAATCAAACCCGAGGTCGCGTACGCGCGGGCGCGTGAGGGCACCCACCATAACCACCTCGCGCACCCCGCGCGCCTTGGCCCATGTGGTGACGGAGCCGAGCGAACCGAGGCGGAACCAGAGGTGCGGCCAGCGCTCCAGCGCCGGATCGGCAAACCCCTGGATGAGAAGCAGCACCACCTCGCGCCCATCCGCCGCAGCCGCTTCGGCGACCGCAGCAGGAAAGGCGCCACTGCCGGCGACGATGCCGAGCGGTCCCTGGCTGAGGGCGCCGCGTTTCTGCGACGCGCCGAGGCCGGCCAAACCCGGGCCACGCGCCGCCCCCGCGGCACGCCCCTGCCCGTCTTCCCCCGGCAGGCCCACGGCTCAATCCTCCTTGATGACGCCCCGCGCCGGATGACAGATGGGGCGCTTGCGATCGGTATCGATGAAGGCCACCACGGCCGCCGCGAACGCCGATTCCCCCACCATCTGCCGCACCTTCTCGAGGCGCGTGTCGAACGTGCCTTCGCCGAAGAAAAGATCGCGATAGACCGCGCGGGCCGCGTGCAGGTCGGACTTGGTGAAGCCGCGCCGCTTCATGCCCACCACGTTGAGGCCGACCAGCTTGCCGGCCTGTCCGAGCACGTTGGCGAAGGGGATCACGTCCTCGCGCACGCCAGTGAGGCCGGAAATCATGCACTGGGCGCCGATGCGGGTGAACTGGTGCACCGCGCACTGGCCGCCGAGGAAGGTGAAGTCGCCGACGCTCACATGGCCGCCCAGCACCGCGTTGTTGGCGAAGATGACACCGTTGCCGACGGTGCAGTCATGGCCCACATGGGAGCCCGTCATCATCATCACGCCGTTGCCGATGCGCGTGACGCCGCCGCCGCCCACCGTGCCGGTGCTCGCCGTCGCGTGCTCGCGAAGCATGCAATCCGTGCCGATGACGAGCTTCGTCGGCTCGCCCTTGTAGTGCACCGATTGCGGCGCCGAGCCGAGCGAAGCGAAGGGGAAGACCTGCGTGCGCGCGCCGATGGTGGTGACACCTTGAATGACCACATGGGCGTGCAGCTTCACGCCCGCTTCGAGCACCACGTCCGGACCGAGGATGGCATAAGGACCGATCTCGACATCATCCGCGAGCCCCGCCGGGTTCTCCACCCGGGCGGTGGGATCGATCTTCGCCACTAGCTGTTCTCCACGATCATTGCGCCGACCTTGGCCTCGGCCACCAGCTCGCCGCGCACCTTGGCCTCGCCGCGATACCACCACATGTTGCGGCGGCGGCTGATGCGGGTCATGTGGTATTCGAGCACATCTCCCGGCACCACGGGACGACGGAACTTCGCCTCGTCGATGGTCATGAAATAGACCAGCGAGGGCTTCTCCTTGTTTTCCTTGCCGAGCACGCAGACGACCCCTGCCGTCTGGGCCATGCCCTCGATGATGAGGACACCGGGCATCACCGGATTGCCCGGGAAGTGGCCGAGGAAGTGCGGCTCGTTGGCGGTGACGTTCTTGACGCCGATGCAGGAGAGATCGCCGTCGATCTGCTCCACCCGGTCCACCATGAGAATGGGATAGCGGTGCGGCAGGCAGGCGAGCACCTTCTGGATGTCCGCGCTGCCGAGCACCTTGGGGGCTTCGGCCTGGGACGCACCGGCCTCTCCGGCTGCGCGCGTGGTGTCGTTCATTCCTGCGGTCCTTCCCCTTCCTCGTCGTCCTTGCCCCGGCGGGCGCCGGCAGCGGCGATGCGCTTGAGCGTCGCGACTTCGCGGAACCATTCGCGCACGGGCTTTGCCGGCGAGCCGCCCCAGCGCACGCCCGGCGGCACATCGCCCTTCACGTTGCTTGAAGCGGCAATCTGCGCGCCGGTACCGATGGTGACATGGCCCACGACGCCCACCTGCCCGCCGAGCATCACGAAATCCCCGAGCGTGGTCGAGCCCGAGATGCCGGTCTGGGACACGACGATGCAATGACGGCCGATCACCACGTTGTGGGCGATCTGGACCAGGTTGTCGATCTTGCTGCCCTCGCCGATCACCGTGTCGGTAATGGCGCCACGGTCGATGGTGGTGTTGGCGCCGATTTCCGCATTGTCCTGCACCACCACCCGGCCGAGTTGGGGCACCTTCACATGACCGGCCGGGCTCGGCTGATAGCCGAAGCCGTCCGAGCCGATCCGGGCGCCGGCATGGATGATGACGCCATTGCCGACATAAGCGTGGATCACGCTGGCGCCAGGGCCGATGGCGCAGCCCCGGCCGATGCGTACGTGGGGTCCAATGATGGCGCCGGCGCAGATGACCGAACCCGCGCCGATCTCGGCGCCGGGGCCGATGACCGCGCCGGGGTCCACCGTCACCCCATCCTCCAGGCGCGCCTTCGGATGGACCTGGGCACCCGGGGCTACGCCCTCATGGCCGAAGATTGGCAGCGGACGGAGCGCGGCGGGAAACATGCGCCGCGACACGGCGAGGAATGCCGCGGCCGGACGCGGAGCGATCAGCAGCGGAAGACCGGCCGGTGCCTTCGGAGCGAAGCGCTCGGAGGTGATGAGGGCCCCAGCCCGCACGCTCCCGAGCTTCTCCGCGAAGAGGAAGGAATCGCAGAAGGCGAGTTCGTCAGGACCGGCGGTTTCCAGGGTGCCAAGGCCGCTGATGCGGCGGGCGCCAAGCTCAGCTTCTTCCTCCGGACTGGAGGCGGCGAGCCGCGCCCCTGCGAGCGCAGCCACTTCTGCGAGGGTCAGAGGCTCCGGAAG
>JAEWBL010000563.1 GCA_023391175.1 Pseudomonadota bacterium | reverse complement strand
ACCCAGGGGGCATTCTCGAACACCGGGCCGAGGGCGGCGGCGAAGTCCGGCGCGGACATGGCGTTCAGGGCATCGAGGCTCAGGAGGTGGCCGGTCATGTCTCTCTCCCGGTCATTTCATGAAGCGTGAGAAGCCGGCCACGCGCTCCATCAGCACCATCATCAGCACGGTGGCGATGATGATGACGCCGCAGGCGGAGGCGGCCCGGCTGTCGAGCTGGTTCTGGATGATGTCCCAGAGATAGATGGGCAGCACCTGCGTGCGGGCATCCTGGAGGAACAGTGACACCGGCACGTTGTCGAACGAGGCCATGAAGGCGATGAAGGCGCCAGAGGCGACGCCGGGGCTGATGAGCGGCAGCGTCACCGTGCGGAACGTATGCACGCGCGAGGCGCCGAGGCTGCGCGAGGCGTCGAGCAGGGCCGGATCGAGCTGGGCGAGGCTCGCGAGCGTGGTGCGCAGCACGAAGGGCACGCACACCACGATATGGCCGATGGCCAACGTCAGCGTCGAAGGCCGCATCCCCAGGATCGAGAACAGCATCAGCGCGGCGAAGCCGAAGGCCAGCGCCGGCAGGATGAGCGGCGACAGAAACAGCGTCTCAAGCCCCCGCGCAAGCGGGCCGCTGCTGCGGGCGATGCCGAGCGCGGCGGCCACCCCCAGCACCACGCAGGCGGTGACGCTGATGACGGCGACCTTCAGGCTCACCCACAGGGCCGCCTGCAATTCGTTGGCGTCGATGAGCGCCGCATACCAGCGCAGCGAATAGCTGGCGGGCGGGAAGTGCAGCGCCTCCTCGCCGGTGAAGGAGAGGATGAGGATGACCAGCGTCGGCCCCGCCAGCACGATGACGGAGATGAGGGAGAGGAGGCCGAACACGGCGTTGAAGGAGAGGGTCTGCCAGTCGCGCATCATGGCGTCCTCCTAGCTGTAGAGCCGCGCCGCGCGGCTGCGCGAGAGCGCCACCAGCATGGCGACGATGAGCAGCACGGAAATCATGAAGATGACCGAGACGGCTGCGGCGAAGGGCCAGTTCTGTAAATCCATGGCCTGCTGGAAGATCATCATGGGCATGAAGAGCAGCCGCGAGCCGCCGATGAGCGACTGGGTGACGAAGGCCGTCACGCAGGCGGTGTAGGTGAGGATCGTTCCGGCGATGATGCCGGGCAGCGACAAGGGCAGCGTGACCTTGAAGAAGGTGCGCCACGCCCCCGCCCCCAGCGCCTGCGAGGCGCTTTCCAGATTGGGATCGATGCGCTGGAGCGTGGTGATGAGGGGCAGCACCATGAGCGGCATCTGCACCTGCGCCAGCACGATGACAACGCCCGTCTCGCTGAACAAGAGCTTCAGCGGCTGCGCCGAGAGGCCCAGCGCCAGGATCGCTTCATTGACGATGCCGTGGCGGCCGAGAATGACGATCCAGGCGAAGGTGCGCACCACCACGCTGGTGACGATGGGCAGCACCACGAGAAAGATCAGCACGGCCTGCCAGCGGGCCGCGACCCGCGTCGAGAGCCAGGCCAGGGGATAGCCGAACAGGAGGCAGAGTAGGGTCGCCTTCGCGCCCACCAGCAGCGTGTCGCGCAGCACCGCAAGGTTGAGGCCGTCGGTGAGGAAGGAGGCGTACTGGCCAAGGCCCAGCGTGCCGGTCATCTGCCGCTCGGTCTCGAAGCTGATGGCGACGAGCAGGCCGAGCGGCGCGACGAAGAACAGCGCGAAGAAGGCCGCAAGCGGCAGCGCGAGCGCCCAGTCCCTGGGTTTCGGATCGAGGGCGCCCGCCATGGTCACACCCGGATGTCGCGGTTGAACTGCTGGGTCCAGGCGGCGCGGTTCTGGTTCACCTTGGCCCAGTCGAAGAACACCATCTTGTCGAGGTCGGCGGGGCTTGAGGCGATCTGCTGGGCGACGAGGCCCGCATAGGGCACCTTGCTGGAGGTGGGGATCACGTTCCAGGGCGACTTCTGCATCTCGCTCTGCACGTCGGGCGAGATCTGGCTGTCCACATAGGCATAGGCCAGCTCCGGCTTCAGCGCGCCGGCGACGATGTGCATGGTGGTCTTCCAGGCCGGCGTGCCGGTGCTGACGCGGACGAACTCGATGGGCACGCCCTTCGCCTTCAGTTCTTCGGCGAAATTGAAGTTCTGCACGCCGATGTCGATCTCGCCCTGCTGGAACAGCGCGCCGTGGGCGCCGAAATTGGCGGAGACCGCGGCAAGGTTGGGCAGCAGCGTCTTCAGCTTCTTGAAGCCGGGCTCCATGTTCGCCTCGGTGCCGCCGGCGAGGCGGTTGATGTCGAGCAGGAAGGCGAGGCCGAGGGTGGAAGCGAGCGAGGTGATGCCGACCCGGCCCTTGTATTCCGGCTTCCAGAGATCCTCCCACGAAGTGGGCGGGGTCTTCACCGTCTTCGGATTGTAGGCGATGCCGATGGCCTGCATGGTGATGGCCGGGCCGAACGCGCCCTGGAACTTCGGGTTCAGCGCCGCGAAGTTGGGCGACTTGGCCGGGTCGTATTTGGCGATGAGCCCGGCATCGATGGCCTCCAGCGCCGGGCCTTCGTCCAGCATGGCCACGTCGAAAGGCGGCTGGTTGCCCTTGGCGGCGGTGAGCTTGGCGATCTGCTCGGTGGCCAGCATGGGCGACTGCACCACGCTCGCCCCGGTGCGCTTCACGAAATAGGGCGCCAGGATTTGCTTCTGCACATTGGCCCAGGTGCCGCCGAAGGTGGCGGCCACCAGCTCGTCCGCGGCGAAGGCGCCGCGCGGGGTGAGGGCGAGGCCGGCGGCCGCCGTCGCGGAGGCGAGGAACCCTCGCCGGGACATCTCGAACGTCATGCTCAATTCCCCTTCTTGTGGGTGTCGCCCGAATGGTCCGGGAACAGGCCGGTGATGCGGTTCGGCTTGAGGTGGAGGAAGACCGGGCCAGCCAGCGGGGCATCCGCCGCGCGCTCCTGCACCACCTTCACCGACGAGCCGTCGATGAGCGCCACCTCGTAGATGAGGGCGGGACCGATGGGCATGACGGCGGTGATCTCGGCGCCAAGCGCCCCCGCGCCGCCCGCGTCGCCCGTGGCGCTCACGCGCATGCCTTCGGGCCGCACCGCGACGAGAACGGCCGCGCCGACTGGCAGCGATGTTTCGCGTCCGGTCTCGATGACCATGCCATCGGCGAGCCGCACCGCCGCGCCCGTGGCCGAGGTGCCGGCCACCGTGGCTTTGAGCAGGTTGGCTGTGCCGACGAAGGTGTTCACGAAGAGCGAGGCCGGCCGATCGTAGATGTCCGAAGGCGGGGCGAACTGCTCGAGGTTGCCGCGCGAGAGCACGGCGATGCGGTCGGACATGCCGAGCGCTTCCTCCTGGTCGTGGGTCACCATGACAGTGGTGATGCCCGACTGGCGCTGGAGGCGTTTGATCTCGATCTGCATGTCGAGGCGCAGATTCTTGTCGAGGGCGCTGAACGGCTCGTCCAGCAGCAGGATCTTCGGCCTTATGGCGAGGCAGCGGGCGAGGGCCACGCGCTGCTGCTGGCCGCCGGAGAGTTCGCGCGGAAGGCGGTCGCGGAAGGCGGCCATCTGCACCACGTCCAGCATCTCGGTGACGACGGCATCGGTCTCCGCCTTGGGCCGGCCGGCGGCGATGGGGCCGTAGGCGATGTTCTGCGCGACGCTCATGTGCGGGAACAGGGCATAGTTCTGGAACACGATGCCGATGCGCCGCCGGTTGGTCGGCAGGTGGGAAATGGAGGTGCCATCCACCAGCACGTCGCCGGAGGTCTGGCGCAGGAAGCCGGCGATGATCTTGAGCAGGGTGGTCTTGCCGCAGCCCGAGGGGCCGAGCAGCGAGACGAGTTCGCCGGGGCGGATATCGAGATCGATGGCATTCGCGGCCACCACCTGCCCGAACGCATGGGAAATGCCCCTCAGCGTCAGCGCGTGCCCGGCGGACTGGCTCATGGTGAAAGCCTCAAGGGTGCATCGGATCGGGCGCCCCATCGCCCCCGCGCTGAAGATAGTCGCCCCGGCGCCCATTGCCGTCCATCGCAGATTTGATACTTTTCCATACGCAAAATGCGTATGGAGGCAGTGGTGCCGGCATCCCTCGTTCCCGCGGCCCTGCGCTATGCCGAGCAGGTGGCGCGCTCCGGCTCCATCCAGCGCGCCGCGAAGGATCTCAACGTCGCCGCCTCGGCCATCAACCGGCAGGTGCTGCAACTGGAGGAAACCCTTGGCGTGCCGCTGTTCGAGCGGGTGGCGAAGGGCATGCGCCTGACCCCCGCCGGAGACGCACTTGTCACCCTCGCGCGCCGCTGGATGGCGGACGAGCGGCGCACCGCCGCCGAGCTGCGCCAGCTCCAGGGGGTGGATCAAGGCCATGTGCGGGTGGTGGCCATGGACAGCCACGTCAACGGCATCCTGCCCGCGCTGATTGCGGACCTTGACGCCCGCCATCCGCGCATCTCGCTCGACGTGGAGGTGGCGAGCACGGACGCCGCCGTCGCCGCCCTCATGGCCGGGGACGCGGACATCGCCGCCATCTTCAATCTCTCCCCCCGGCGCGACATCCATGTGCTGTGGTCGGCGGAGCTGCCCTTCGGCTGCGTCATCGCGCCGGACCATCCGCTGGCGCGGCGCGGTTCCATCAGCCTGCAGGAGGCGGTGGCCCATCCCATCGTGCTGCAGAGCCGCGCCCTGATGATCCGCCGCTATCTGGAGGCGCGGCACGGCTGGCTGTTCACGCAGGAGCGCAAGACGCTGGAGACCAATTCGCTCCAGCTGGTGAAGATCCTCGCCCGCGAGGAAGGCTATGTGGCCTTCACCTCGGAGCTGGATGCGGCCCCGGAACTGATCGCCGGGACGCTGGTCTTCCGCCCCGTGCGCGACAAGGGCGCCGAGCCGCAGATGGTCTCCATCGCCATCGACGGGCGCAAGCCCCTGACACGGGTCGGTCGCATCGTGGCGGAGGCGCTGGAGCGCCTCACCGGCCGGATGATCGACGATGTCCGCCGCGCCGGCGGCGGATCGGAGTGAGCGGGGGTTGCGGCAAAATTCGCCTGTCGGATGGTGCCGCGATCGCTATGTTGACATGGGGCGGTTGCGTCGCTGCCGGTCGGCAAGGCGGAGGGGGGAATGTTGCGCTTCGCGCTGCGGGCAATGGCGGTCCTGCTGGCGCTGGCCTGCGCCGCAGTCCTCGCGCTGGCGCTCGCAGTAAACCTGCCGCAGGCGGAAGGGCTGCGCCGCTCGCTCGCGGAGCAGGCGCTGACCCATCTGTGGGGCGAGCCGGTGAGCGTGCGCGGGGCGGTGGCTGTCAGCCTGTGGCCCCGCGCTGCCGTCGACATGGACGGCGTGGAGGCGCACGGCGCCGACGGCGCCAATGCCCGCACCGCGCGTCTCCGTGTCGCCATCCCGCCCTATGCCGAACTGGTGAGCGATGGGCTGCGCTACAGCCTCGCGGTGGAGGGCGGCGACTTCGACGTGCCGCTCGACAGCGGCGAGGCGGCCAGCCCCGGATCGCTGCTCGAATCCCCCATCTACGTGCTGTCCCTGCTGCCGCACCTCGCGATCCGCGACACCGTGGTCCGCTTCACCGACACCATGAACGGCTGGCTGTTCGAGCTTAAGGTGAAGGATCTCAGGAGCGCGGCCGAGGCGGGGCGCAACGTGCTCGTGGCCGACGCCGCACTGAACGGCCAGCCCCTCACCCTCGGTTTCGCCTTCGACCTCGAGGTGGAAAAGGGAGAGCGGGAGCGCCCCTATGGCGCGCAGATCACCCTTGCCACCGCCGGCGGGCCCGATGCCCCCGGCCTTTCGGCGCGCCTCGACGTGCGCGCGCCGACAAGGCGGTTCGACCACGGTCTGGTGATGAAGCTCGAGGCCGACGCCAAAAGCCTCGCCAAGGGGCTGACCCTCGCCGGCATCGCGCCGTCCATCGACGGCACCGGCAAGGTGAGTGCGCGTCTCAAGGCCGAGCCGGACCGGTTGAGCTTCCACGATCTCGACCTCGGCCTCACGCTCGCGGACGGGGAGCACATCTCCGTCACCGGCCATGCGGACGATCTCGCGACCCTCGCCGGAGCCGACCTGAAGGTGGTCGCCGATCTCGAAACCGCAGCCCCCGCGGCGGTCTCCGTGCGCGAGATCGTGGTGACCCGCCTGACGGGCGACTTCCGCAGCCGCGCCGATGGCATGATGCTGGACGAGGTCCTCATTTCCACCAATGCCTTCGACCAGAGCCTGCGGGAGATCGGCCCCATCAACGTGCGCTCGGTCACGCGCGATGCCGAGGGGCATGTGGCGTTCCGCGGCATCTCGGTGATCGCCGGCCCGGCCGACCGGCCCATCGCCCGGCTGCAGGGCAATGTGGACGACATTCTCGCCTTCCGCGGCGTGGAGCTTGCGGGCGGAGTCGATATCCCGGTGGCCAGCGTTTTCGCGCTGCCGCCCGAGGCCCAGGACAAGCTCGGCCGCATTGTCGGCAGCCTCTCCATGTCGGATGCCGGGGCCGGGCTCGGGGTGGATTCCTTCGCAGCGCGCATCGAGGGCAGCGACCTGATTTCGGCAAGCCTCGCGCTCGTGCTCGACGACCTCGGCAAGCCCGGCGTCGCGGTGACCACCCAGGTGGACGCGCGCCTCAAGGTTCCCAACTATTCCGCCTTCGCCGCCGCCTTCGGCGACACCTCAGATTTCCGCGGGCAGGTGACGTTCGAGGGACGCCTGAGCGGCACCACCGATGCGCTGACCATGGAGGGGCGCACGGACATCGGCCGCACCCGCATCAACGGCACCCTCTCCAGTCTCGCCGCCCCCGGTGGCCGCTCCCTGGTGAAGGGCACCATAAGCTCGCCGCTGGTCTATGCCGACGAGCTTCTCGCCTTCATGCGCCCGGAAGGCCAGCGGCGGCGCAGAGCGGTGCGCGTGGTCGGCAGCCGGGAGCCGGAAGGCGGCAGCCAGATCGACCTGATCGGCACCACCGATGCGGACGTGACCATCTCCGCCACGCGCCTCCAGGGTGGTGGCGACAGCGCCACCGGCGTCCAGGCACGCCTCGTGGTCAAGGAAGGCGCCCTGCGGGTGGACCCGCTGCGCATCGGCTATCGCGGCGGCGTCATCTCCGCCGTCATGGCGAGCGAAGGGCGCTCCGTGCTGCGCACCAAGGGGTCGGGGACGGGCTGGCCGCTTGCGACCCTGTTCGGTCGCGGCGCGCCCATCTCGGTGTCCGGCACTCTGAGCGTGGTCTTCGATCTCACCACACGGATGGATGCGGACAACCCGCTCGCCACCCTCGGCGGCACCCTCACCGGGCGCGTCGGCCGCGGCCGCATCGGTACCGGTCTTCTCGACCTCGCGGGTGTCGGCATCCTCGCCGGCATCTTCACTTCATCGGTGCAGAAGGGCGAAAGCGTGCTGCGCTGTGCCAAGGTGCCCCTCCAGTTCCACAAGGGCGTCGGCCGGACCAATCCGGTGATCGTGGTGAATACCGAGCATGTGCAGGCCCTCGCCCGCGGCACGGTGGACCTCGTGCGCAACCGGATCGACCTGCGCGTGGCACCGCGGCCCCTTAATGCGCCCGATGGCCCGGCCGGCCACAGCTTCACCGTGAAGGGCTCCCTGAGCAGCCCCAACATCGCCCTGGCCTCGGCCGGCAACGACCCCCACGGCCGCTATGGCTGCGACTGACGGGGCCAGCCGATCACGACGACCTAGCGTTGCGGTGACTTGGAAATAATAGTTCGATCGATTAGTCTTTGAATTGCCGCCGCGGCGTCGCTGCGGCCATCGCACGCCATTCCTCTGGAGCACTCCATGACCGACCACCCGCCCGCGGCCCCGCGCGGCGCGCCCCCGCATGCTGAAGGCGTTCCCATCACGATCACCCGCCACGGCGCTGTTGCGGTGGTTCACATCGACCATGCTCCGGTGAACGCTTTGTCCCGCGGCGTGCGGCAGGGGCTGCTGGATGCAGTGCGGGGGCTGGAGGCGGATGCGTCGGTGTCGGCGCTCGTGCTGAGCGGCGGGGCGGGACGGTTCATCGCCGGGGCGGACCTCAAGGAGATGGCGCTGCCGCCGGATGAGCCCTTCCTGCCCGAGGTGGTCGGCGCGATCGATGCCTGCAGCAAGCCCATGGTCGCGGCGCTGGATGGCGCGGCGCTGGGCGGCGGCTGCGAGATCGCGCTGGCGTGCGACCTCAGGCTCGGGTCGGCGAAGGCGCTGGTGGGGCTGACTGAGACCCGGCTCGGCATCATCCCCGGCGCGGGCGGCACCCAGCGGCTGGTGCGGCTGGTGGGGGTGGCCCAGGCCATCGGCCTCGTCTGCGAGGGCCGGGTGCTGAAGGCGCACGAGGCGCTGGCCCTGGGCCTCCTCGATGCCGTGGTGGAGGGCGATGTGCTCGCCGAAGCCGTCGCCCGCGCGCCGACGGTTCCGAAGCGCCGGCTGTCGGAGAGGCCGGTCCCTGCGGGTGATCCGGCGGAGGAGG
>JAEWBL010000341.1 GCA_023391175.1 Pseudomonadota bacterium | reverse complement strand
CTGCAGCTTTGCGAGCTTCTCTTCCGAAGCGATCTCCTCCTCGCGCGCCAACCGGTCCGCGTCCGAGCGGACGAGCCGGGCAATCACGGCGGACGGGCCCTCGCCCGTTCTCGCGCCGATCTTGCGGATGAGCGCTTCGACGGGCTTGTTGCGCAGCGTGATGGGCATGGCGGCCTCCTGTCCCCGACCCAAGCTAAATCTTCGAGAGATATGCTTCAAGTCCGCATCGGAAGCATATGCTTCCGGGCGCGTCCTGAAGCATAATGCCGGGGAGAGTGCCCCCGGCGCTATTGGCGCACTGCAAGGCCTCGCCACAGCCGCCCTGCGTGCTTCGCATGGATCAAGCGTTGATTTACGCCCGCTTTTGGAGTGAAGCTGCCCGCCTCCAATCAAATCGGTTCGATCACGGTCGGCCGAGTGAAACAGCCAAAACATCAGGGGCTCGGAAACGATGGCCGGCAAGGGCAAGGACAAGGGCGTGAACGAGAAGGCCGACAAGGCCTCCAGGAAGTCGAAGGCGATGGCGGTCGGTTCGAACGGCTCGAGCGCGGTCGCCGCGCCGAAGGTCGCCTCCCCCAAGGCCCAGCCGGCAGGCAAGTCCAAGGGCAGCGTCGCCATCGCCCCGCATCCCGCGGCCCATGTCGAGGAGCGCCTGCCGTCGCGCGGCGACAAGCTGCGCTCCAAGCTGTGGTTCGACAATCCCGAGAACCCCGGCATGACGGCGCTCTACCTCGAGCGCTACCTCAATTTCGGCCTGACCCGCGAGGAGCTGCAGTCGGGCAAGCCGATCATCGGCATCGCCCAGACCGGCTCGGACCTGTCGCCCTGCAACCGCCACCACCTCGATCTCGCCAAGCGCGTGCGCGAGGGCATCACCGCGGCGGGCGGCGTGTGCTTCGAGTTCCCGGTGCATCCCATCCAGGAGACCGGCAAGCGCCCCACCGCCGCGCTGGACCGCAACCTTGCTTATCTCGGCCTCGTGGAAATCCTGTACGGCTACCCGCTCGACGGCGTGGTGCTGACCACCGGCTGCGACAAGACCACCCCGGCCTGCATCATGGCCGCCGCCACCGTGAACATCCCGGCCATCGTGCTTTCAGGTGGGCCGATGCTGAACGGCTGGTGGAAGGGCGAGCGCACCGGCTCCGGCACCGTGGTGTGGAAGAACCGCGAGCGCTTCGCCGCCGGCGAAATCGACTATGACGAGTTCATGGATGTGGTGGCGTCCTCCGCCCCCTCGATCGGCCACTGCAACACCATGGGCACCGCCTCCACCATGAACGCGCTGGCGGAAGCGCTCGGCATGTCGCTCCCCGGCTGCGCGGCCATCCCCGCGCCCTATCGCGAGCGCGGGCAGATCGCCTACGACACCGGCAAGCGCATCGTGGACATGGTGTGGGAGGACCTGAAGCCCTCCGACATCCTCACCCGCGAGGCGTTCGAGAACGCCATCCGCGTCAACAGCGCCATCGGCGGCTCCACCAACGCCCCCATCCACCTCAACGCCATCGCCCGCCATGTGGGCGTGCCGCTCTCCGTGGACGACTGGCAGAGCGTCGGCCACAAGATCCCGCTTCTGGTGAACCTCCAGCCGGCCGGCGAATATCTCGGCGAGGAATTCCACCGCGCCGGCGGTGTGCCGGCGGTGGTGGCGGAGCTGATCGAGCAGGGCAAGATCCACGAGGGCGCGCTCACCGTGAACGGGCGCACCATGGGCGAGAACTGCAAGGGCAAGCTCTCCTGGGACCGCGAGGTCATCAAGGCCTATGACGCGCCCCTGAAGGAGGATGCCGGGTTCATCGTGCTGCACGGCAACCTGTTCGACAATGCGGTGATGAAGACCTCGGTGATCTCCGAGGAGTTCCGCGCCCGCTTCCTCTCCAACCCCAATGACCCGGACGCCTTCGAGGGCCGCGCCGTGGTGTTCGACGGGCCGGAGGACTACCACCACCGCATCGACGACCCCTCGCTCGGGATCGACGAATACACCCTGCTCTTCATCCGCGGCACCGGCCCGCTGGGCTATCCCGGCGGCGCCGAGGTGGTGAACATGCAGCCGCCCGCCGCCCTGCTGAAGAAGGGCATCCATGCCCTGCCGTGCATCGGCGACGGCCGCCAGTCGGGCACCTCGGGCTCACCCTCGATCCTCAACGCCTCGCCGGAAGCGGCGGCAGGCGGAGGACTGGCGCTGCTCAAGACCGGCGACCGGGTGCGCATCGACCTCAACACCAGCACCGCCGACATCCTGATCTCGCCGGAGGAACTGGCCCAGCGCCGCGCCGACCTGCAGGGCCACGGAGGCTACAAGGCGCCGGAGAGCCAGACGCCGTGGCAGGAGATCCAGCGCTCCATGGTCGCCCAGTTCGACGAGGGCATGGTGTTGAAGCCGGCGGTGAAGTACCAGCACATTGCCCAGACCATGGGCGTGCCGCGCGACAACCACTGATCGCGATGCGGACGGGTGGACGGTCCTTTCCCGTCCGCCCGCCCCGGCCCTAATCTCCCACCCCGCCGCCACGCCCCGGCGGCGAACGGGATTGCTCTCATGACCTCGCCCACTGAAAAGCGCCGCGCCTTCCGCTCGCTCCACGAGAGCGGCTGCTTCGTGCTGCCAAACCCGTGGGACGTGGGCACCACGCGCTATCTGGAGGCCGCTGGCTTCAAGGCGCTCGCCACCACCAGCGCGGGCTACGCCTTCTCCACCGGACGGCCGGACGGCGCGGTGGGGCGGGACGAGATGCTCGCTCACATCGCCGATCTCGTCGCGGCCACCGCATTGCCCATGAATGCGGATTTCGAGGCGGGCTATGCGCCCGATCCGGCCGGGGTCGCCGAGAGCGTCACTTTGTGCGTCGCCACCGGCGTTGCCGGCCTCTCCATCGAAGATGCGACGGGGGATGCGGCTCGTCCGCTCTATGATCTGGACGAGGCCGTCGCCCGGGTGCGCGCGGCGCGCAGGGCCATCGACGCCACTGGCGCCGACGTGATCCTCACCGCCCGCGCGGAATGCTTCCTGGTGGGCCGGCCGGACCTCGGCGAGGTCATCGCCCGCCTGAAAGCCTATGCGGCGGCGGGGGCGGACTGCCTCTACGCGCCGGGCATCCGGACGCGGGAGGACATCTCCGCCGTGGCGGAGGCGGTGGCACCGCTGCCGGTGAACGTGCTGATGCCGGGCTCGACCGGGCTCGGTGTCGCCGACCTCGCCGGGCTTGGCGTGCGGCGCATCAGCGTGGGCAGCACCCTGAGCCGCGTCGCCTGGGGCGCCTTCATCGCTTCGGTGGAGGAAATCCGCGACGCCGGCACGTTCCAGAAATTCGCGGGCGCGGTGCCCTTCGCCGAGATCAACGGCTTCTTCCGCGCCGGGAGCGACCAGTGATGGCCGAAGATAATGCCATCCCCCTCGGCGCGCCCGTGGACACCGCCCCCGCCCGCCGGCCCGAGCCGACGACGCTGGAGGGCCGCCACGTCCGCCTCGTGCCGTTCGACGCGGCGCGGCATGCGGCATCGCTCTTCACCCTCTCCCACGGGCCGGAGAAGGAGGCGCTCTGGGCCTATCTCTCCCCTGCCCCCTTTCCCGACGAAATCGCCTTTACCGCCTTCTACAGCGAGGCCGCGAAGAAGGCGGACCCGCTGCTCTTCGCCATCGAGGATACGGCCAGCGGCCGTGCCGTGGGCCACGCCACCTACATGCGCATCGAGCCGGCGCAAAAGGTGATCGAGGTGGGCAACATCCTCTACACCCCGGCGCTCCAGCGCACGCGGGGGGCGACGGAGGCCATGTATCTCATGGCCCGCCACGCCTTCGAGGACCTCGGCTATCGCCGCTACGAATGGAAGTGCAACGCGCTCAACGCCCCCTCCCGGCAGGCGGCGGCGCGGCTCGGCTTCACCTTCGAGGGGCTGTTTCGCCAGCACATGATCGTCAAGGGCCGCAACCGGGACACCGCCTGGTTCTCCCTGCTCGACACCGAATGGCCGCGCGCCAGGGCAGCCTTCGAGGCGTGGCTGGCGCCGGAAAATTTCGATGAAAACGGCCGCCAGCTCCGGCGGCTGGAGGACATTCGCGTCGGGCTGTGACCGCGCGCGACAATGAAAGAGGACAGACCATGGGTGGACGACTTCAGGGCAAGACCGCGCTGGTGACGGCAGCGGGACAGGGCATCGGCCGCGCCATCGCGGAAACCTTCGTGCGTGAGGGCGCGAGCGTGATCGCCACCGATCTCGACGCCGGCAAGCTGGCTGGCCTCGAGGGGGCGCAGACGCGGTCGCTGGATGTCCTCTCCACCGATGCCGTGACGGCGCTCGCCAAGGAGATCGGCCCCATCAATGTGCTGGTGAACGCCGCCGGCTATGTCCATCAGGGCACCATCTTCGAGACCAGCGAGAAGGACTGGGACTTCTCCTTCGACCTCAATGTGAAGTCCATGCACCGCACCATCTCGGCCTTCCTGCCGGGGATGCTGGAGACGGGCGCGGGCTCCATCGTCAACATCGCCTCGGCGGCCTCCTCCATCCGCGGCGTGCCGAACCGCTATGCCTATGGCACCACCAAGGCGGCGGTGATCGGCCTCACCAAGGCGGTGGCGGCGGATTTCATCCTGAAGGGGGTGCGCGCCAACGCCATCTGCCCCGGCACCATCCAGTCACCCTCGCTGGACGAGCGCATCGCCGCCGTCTCTGCCCAGACCGGCCGCTCGCTGGAACAGGTGCGGGCCGATTTCGTCGGCCGCCAGCCCATGGGGCGCCTCGGCACGCCTGAGGAAATCGCCGCGCTCGCCCTTTATCTCGCGTCCGATGAGAGCGCCTTCACCACGGGCCAAATCCACATCATCGACGGCGGCTGGGCACTCTGAGCGCGAGGGGATTTTCCAAGATGCACATTCTGGTCATCGGCGGCGCCGGCATGGTCGGCCGCAAGCTCATCGAGCGCCTCGCCCGCGACGGCCGCCTCGGCGGCAAACCCATCACCCGCATCACCGCCCACGATGTGGTGACGCCGAAGCCCCCCGAGGCGCCATTCGCCATCGACACCCGCGTCTCCGACCTCTCCGTTCCCGGCGAGGCGGCGGCGCTGGTGGCGGACCGTCCGGACGTGATTCTGCACCTCGCGGCCATCGTCTCCGGCGAGGCCGAAGCGGATTTCGAGAAGGGCTACCGCATCAATCTCGACGGCACGCGCCATCTTTTCGACGCCGTGCGGCTGATCGAGGGCTATACGCCCCGCCTCGTCTTCACCTCGTCCATCGCGGTGTTCGGCGCGCCGTTCCCGGATGCCATTCCGGACGAATTCTTCCACACGCCGCTCACCTCTTACGGGACGCAGAAAGCCATCGGCGAGCTGCTGCTGGCGGACTATACGCGGCGCGGCTTCTTCGACGGCATCGGCATTCGCCTGCCCACCATCTGCGTGCGCCCCGGCCTGCCCAACAAGGCGGCCTCCGGCTTCTTCTCCGGCATCATCCGCGAGCCGCTGGCCGGACAAAATGCCATCCTGCCGGTGTCGGAAGAGGTGATGCACTGGCATGCCTCGCCACGCTCGGCGGTGGGCTTCCTCATCCATGCCGCGACGCTGGACGGTGACAAGGTCGGCCCGCGCCGCAACCTCACCATGCCCGGCCTCGCGGTGACGGTGGGCGAGCAGATCGAGGCGCTGCGCAAGGTGGCCGGCGACAAGGCGGTGGCCCGCATCACCCGCGCGCCCGATCCGGTGATCGAGAAGATCGTCTCGGGCTGGCCGCGCAAGTTCGACGCCCGCCGCGCCACCGAGCTGGGCTTCGTCGCGGAAAGCTCCTTCGAGGAGATCATCCGCATCCATATCGAGGACGAGCTGGGCGGCAAGATCGCGGACTGATCCGCGGCCAAAGGCGCGGCGCGGGCGTGACTCGAAGGCCGATGAGCCAGGCTCGTCGGCCTTTTTGCGTCAGGCGGCGGCGCGGGCCATGCGCAGGGCGATGCGCTCTTCCAGGCGGCCGATGGCGCCGTCGAGGTCCGGCATCAGGGTGCGATAGGCGGCACGGCGGGCGGCGGGGCCTTCACCACGCGCCACTTCGGGCAACTGCCAGAATTCAAGGCGCAGGAGGCCGATGAAGGTCTGGCGCCGCAGGGCGCGCCACGCCTCGGCCCCGAGCGCCACCACCACGTCGAGCCGGGGCGCGCCGGACAGGCCGAACACGCCCGCCGGCTTCGCCGAAAGGCCGTCGGCGGGAACCCGCGCGGCCTGAAGGCAATCGATGAGCGCGGGATCGACCAGTCCCGGCACCACGGCTGCGGCGCTGAACGGCCTCAGACCCCGGTGGGCATGCAGGGCGATGGCCTCCGCCATCAGGCTCGTGCCCGCATTGTCCGGGCATACGAAGAGAACAGTCGGCCGTCCGGTCATCGGCATGGGATCTTTCTCTCGTCCCGAAACATGAAGCCCGTGTCAGGGTACGATCGCGATCCAGCGTGAGGTGCACGGGCTCTGGAT
>JAEWBL010000567.1 GCA_023391175.1 Pseudomonadota bacterium | reverse complement strand
GAGGAGCTTTTCGTATTCCTCGAGGATCACCTGCCCCGTATCGTCCACCGGCGCGACGCGCAGGCGCGCGCCCTTCTCGGCCGCGAGCTGCTGCCACGGCACGATGTTGGCGTGGTGCTCCAGATGGGTGACGACGATCTCGTCGCCCTCCTTCACATGCCGCCGGCCGTAGGTCTGGGCGACGAGGTTGATGCCCTCGGTGGCCCCGCGCACGAAGATGATGTCCTTCACCGATCCCGCATTGAGGAAGCGCCGCACCTTCTCGCGGGCCGCCTCATAGGCGTCGGTCGCCCGTGCCGCGAGGGCGTGGGCGGCGCGGTGGATGTTGGAATTCTCGTGCTCGTAGAATTGCGTCAGCCGGTCGATGACCGCCTGCGGCTTCTGCGTGGTGGCGGCATTGTCCAGCCAGATCAGCGGCTTGCCGTGCACGCTCTGCTGCAGGATCGGGAAGTCCCGCTTGATCGCGTGGGGATCAAACGGGCGGGTCTGCGGGCCGAGGTCGGGCACCAGTTCCGGGGTGAGGGCCGCGGAAAGGCCGCCGAAGTCCGGAGCCCGTGCCGGCGCGGCCGGGATGGGCGCCGCCGGTACGGTCGGTTCCGCCGGCAGGGACGCAGAGGCGGGCACGGGCGCATGGGCGCGCGCCTCGTCCAGGAAATAGAGGCCGCCGGCATCGGCGCCGAAATCCCCCGGCACTCCGGACGGCGCGGGCGGACGTCGGCTGTCGAGGGCGATCACGCTGCCGAGACCGGCCGGCACCTGCCCGGCACCGAAGCCGCTGGCGAGGCCCGGCAGGGACACGGCCGGAGAGCCGCCCGGCTGGGGCAGGGTGGAAAGGCCGGGAACGGCCACCGCCGCCGGAGCGGGCGGGGGCGGGATGTTCGGCGTCGGCACCACCGAGGGGATGGTGACGGGCGGCAGGTCCGGCGCGGCGAAGGGTGGCCGCGACGGCAGATGCTGAACCGCGAGGGTCGTCGCCGGCAGGCCCGGCAGGTCGGTCGGGTTGGGCGGTGCGGAGGGCAGCGTCACCAGATGCGGCGCAGCCTCGGGTGCGGCAGACGCAGGGCCCGCCTGGAAGAAGGCGTTGGCGATCTGCTGCAGCACCTGCGGATCCGGCCAGCCTGGCGGCGGCGATGCCGGCGCAGCACCCGCCGCGCCGAAATCGTCCGCTCCGAAATCTGCCGTCCCTTCGGGCACCCCCGGCTCAGGCGTAGGTGTCAGGATAGGCATGATACTTGCCGACCTCGACATCGGTGAGCACCGCCAGCGCATCGTGGGTGAGCACGGCGGCCGAGCAGTAGAGCGAGACCAAGTAGGAGGCGATGGCCTTGCGGTTGATGCCCATGAAGCGCACCGAGAGGCTCGGCGCCACCTCGCCGGGAACACCCGGCTGGAACAGACCGATGACGCCCTGCTTCTTCTCGCCGGTGCGCAGCAGCAGGATGTTGGTCTTGCCGTTCTCGTCCACATATAGCTTGTCGGACGGCACCAGCGGCAGGCCGCGCCAGGTGAGGAACGGGGTGCCGAACAGCGTCACCGTGGGCGGCGGCACACCGCGGCGGGTGCATTCGCGGCCGAAGGCGGCGATGGCGCGCGGGTGGGCGAGGAAGAAGCCCGGCTCCTTCCACACCTTGGTGATGAGCTCGTCGAGGTCGTCCGGGGTCGGCGCGCCGGTGCGGGTGGCGATCTTCTGCGAGGGGGCGGCGTTGGTGAGCAGGCCATACTCGGCATTGTTGATGAGTTCGGCCTCCTGCTTCTCCTTCACCTTCTCGATGAGGAGGCGCAGCTGCTACTGGATCTGGTCGTAAGGGTGGGAATAGAGGTCCGAGACGCGGGTCTGCACGTCAAGGATGGTGGTCACCGCATTGAGGGAATATTCCCGCGGCGCCTCCTCATAGTCCACGAAGGTCTCCGGCAGGTCCGGGTCCTGGTCGCGGCGGGGCGAGCATTCCACGTCGGCGGCGATCTCGCCGTTGGCTTCCTTGACGCGGTTGAGGCGGTAGATGCCGGCTTCCACCGGCGTCCACGGCAGGAAGGAGACGAGCCAGCGCGGCGTGATGCCGGACCATTGCGCGCGGGTCTTCGTGGCATTGGCGAGCTGCCGGGCGGCGGCCTCGTTCAACGTCCTTCTGATGGCAGGCTCTTCGGTCATTCGGGTTCCCCGTTGAAAGGCTGGTATGGCGCGGCGGCGCTTGCGGTGAGGCCGGGCGCGGGGTCTCCCGCGCTGCCCACCGAGCGGTTCTGCGCCTGCGTGAGATGGCTGCCCGGCGGCACCGAATGGGTGAGCCAGACATTGCCGCCGATGGTTGATCCGCGGCCGATGGTGATGCGCCCGAGCACGGTCGCGCCGAAATAGATCACCACGTCGTCCTCGATGATGGGGTGGCGCGGTGCGCCCTTGATGATGGCGCCCGAGGCGTCGGTCGGGAAATTGCGCGCGCCCAGCGTCACCGCCTGATAGAGCCGCACCCGCTCGCCGATGATGGTGGTTTCGCCGATGACGACGCCGGTGCCGTGATCGATGAAGAAGCTGCCGCCGATGCTGGCGCCGGGATGGATGTCGATGCCGGTGCGCGAATGGGCGATGTCGGAGATGAGGCGGGCGAGGAAGCCGGCGCCGAGCCCGTAGAGCGCATGGGCGATGCGGTGGTGCACCACCGCCGTGAGCCCCGGATAGACCAGCAGGATTTCGGCGAAGCCCGTGGCCGCCGGATCGTTTTCATAAGCCGCGCGGATGTCGCTGACGAGAAGGGCGCGGATCTCCGGCAATTGCTGGGCGAAGGCGCGGACGATGTCGATGGCCTCGCGCTCGAACGCCGCCTCGGAGCGGGCCTCGCGGGTGGAGAAGGGCAGGCTGCGCCGGGTCTGCTCGGCGAGCGTGGTGAGCGCGTCGTTGAGGGTGGCGCCGACGAAATAGTCGATGGTTTCGGCGGCAAGCCCCGGTGGGCCGTAGTGGGCCGGGAACAGCGCCGCGGCGAGCCCTTGCAAGGGGGAAA
>JAEWBL010000256.1 GCA_023391175.1 Pseudomonadota bacterium | reverse complement strand
ACCTCGAACATGGCCTGGTGCAGGTTGGGGTCGAACTTCTCGCCCTTCGGCTCGATCTTGCGGATGCCGTGCTTCTCCAGCGCCTTCACGAGGCCGCGCTCGGTCAGCTCCAGCCCGTCCAGCAGCGCCTTGAACCCGCCTTCGGCGGTCGCCTTGGCCTCTGCCTCCACCGAACCCAGGGCACGGGCCAGATCGTCCGCCACGTTCAGGACGTCGCGGGCGAATGAGGCGATGCCGTAGGTCTTGGCGTCCTGGATTTCCTTCTCGGCGCGGCGGCGCACATTCTCCGCCTCCGCGAAGGCGCGCAGGAACTTGTCCTTGAGGCTCGCGATCTCCGCTTCCAGGCGCGCCTTGTCCCCCGCGGGGTCGCCGAGGGCGGCATCCGCCATGGCACTCGCTTCCGCCTCGGCGGTTGCCTCGTTCACCTGTGTAGTACCCCGCGCGGCGCCGTTTTCGCTTGCGTCGCCGCCGGTCTCGGGCGTGCGCTTCTGCTCGCTCATCCGGTCACTTCCCCTGCCTTGAGATTCGCCCGCGATCGAAACGCCGTCGGGCAAAGGCCAATCGTCCCGGCGCATATCGGGGCGATGGGGCGAAAAATCAAGTCGGGGTGATGCCTCCCCTCACGCCGCGTCCGCCCCAGGGGCGCCCAATACCCGGCTGACGAGGCGGGCGGTGAAGTCCACCATGGGCACGATGCGCCCGTAATTGAGCCGGGTCGGGCCGATGACACCGAGCACCCCCAGCACGCGCCCCTGCCCGTCCCGATAGGGCGCGACAATGGTGGAGGAGCCTGAAAGCGAGAACAGCCGGTTTTCCGAGCCGATGAAGATGCGCAGCGCCTGCGCCTCCTCCGCCCGGCCAAGCAGCTCGGAGACCTCGCGCTTGGTCTCGAGGTCGTCGAACAGCAGGCGGATGCGCTCCAGGTCTTCCAGCGCGCGCAGGTCTTCCAGGAGCTTCGCCTGCCCCCGCACGATAAGGGTGCGTCCGCCCGGCTCGTCGCCCGACCAGGAGGCGAGCCCGGCCTCCACCACGCGGGCGGTCAGGGTGTCGAGGTCGCGGTTCAGCTCGGCGAGGAGGCTGTCCATCTCCTGCCGGGCATCGGAGAGGGTGCGGCCGCGGATGCGGGCGTTGAGAAAATTGGTCGCCTCGGTGAGGGCGGAGACGGGGAGGCCGGCCGGCAGCGTCAGCGCCCGGTTTTCCACCTGCCCGTCCTCGGATACGAGGATGACGAGGGCGCGGCCCGGCTCCAGCGGCACGAACTCCACGTGCTTCAGGCGCGGGTCGGTCTTGGTGGCGGTGACGACGCCGGCGCCGCGGGCAAGTCCCGAGAGCAAAGCGGACGCCTCCTGCAGCACGCCTTCCACCGTGGTGGTGCGCGCGGCGGCGAGGACCTGCGTCTCGATATTGGCGCGGTCGCGCTCGTTGACGTCGCCCACCTCCATCAGCGCATCCACGAAGAAGCGCAGGCCGCGCTCGGTGGGCAGGCGGCCGGCGCTGGTGTGGGGGGCGTAGATGAGCCCGGCCGCCTCCAGGTCCGCCATCACGTTGCGGACAGAGGCGGGGGAGAGCGTCATGGGGATGAGGCGGGCGATGTTGCGCGAGCCCACCGGTTCGCCGGTGGCGAGGTAACTCTCTACGATCTGCCGGAAAATCTCGCGCGAACGCTGGTCGATCTGCGCGAGGCCGCCGGTCGAGAGGGGCAGGAACGGATCGAGCGCCACGGGTTCAGCCTTCGGACATAAGGATTTCGCTGGCTCTAATGTGTCCCTCGCCGGGGCCGGGTTCAAGCGCTGCGCGGGCTCTGTCGCGTCCCTTGCTTTCCTCCCGGCGCGCGGCGCTCTAAAAGGAGCGCCCATGACGCACAAAGAGGTATCCATCATGCGCCCCAGCAAGCGCGCCCCCGACGAGATGCGCGCGGTGTCCTTTGAACGGGGCGTGATGCGCCACGCGGAAGGCTCCTGCCTCGTGAAGTTCGGCGACACCCACGTCCTCGTCTCCGCGACGCTGGAAGAGCGCCTGCCGCCGTGGCTGAAGGGCCAGGGACGCGGCTGGGTGACGGCGGAATATTCCATGCTGCCCCGCGCCACCCACGACCGCACCCGGCGCGAATCCACCACCGGCAAGCAGTCCGGCCGCACGCAGGAAATCCAGCGCCTGATCGGGCGTTCGCTGCGCTCCGTCACCGATCTGGTGGCGATGGGGGAGAAGCAGATCACCATCGATTGCGACGTGCTCCAGGCCGACGGGGGCACCCGCACCGCCTCCATCACCGGTGCCTGGATCGCGCTTTACGACTGCCTGAGCTGGATGAAGTCCCGCTCCATGATCAAGGAAATGCCGCTCAAGCAGCATCTGGCGGCGGTCTCCTGCGGCATCTATGAGGGCACGCCCGTGCTCGACCTCGACTATGCCGAGGATTCGGTCGCCGAGACCGACGCCAATTTCGTCATGACCGGCACCGGCGGCATCGTGGAGATCCAGGGCACGGCGGAAAAGACGCCGTTCACCCAGGACGAACTGCTCTCGTTGCTCTCGCTCGCGCGTTCGGGCGTGGATCAGCTCGTGTCGCTCCAGAAGCTGGCGATCGGCTGATGGCACGCCAGCTCACCGGGCGGCTCGTGGTGGCCACCCACAATCCCGGCAAGCTCATCGAGATGAAGATGCTGCTGGAGCCCCACGGGGTGGAGGCGGTCTCCGCCGGCGAACTCGGCCTGCCCGAGCCGGAGGAGACCGAGACCACCTTCGAGGGCAACGCCCGCCTCAAGGCGGTCGCGGCGGCCAATGCGGCCCAGCTTCCGGCCTTCGCGGACGACAGTGGTCTCGTGATCGATGCGCTGGGCGGCGCGCCGGGCATCCACACCGCCCGCTGGGCGGGACCGGAGCGCGATTTCGAGATGGCCATGGAGAAGGTGGAGGCCGAACTGCAGAAGGTCGGCGCCACCGATCCGGCGCAGCGCCATGCCCGCTTCGTCTCGGCGCTCTGCATCGCCTGGCCGGATGGACATCTTGAGGAGTTCGAGGGCACAGTGGACGGCACCCTCGTGTGGCCGCCGCGCGGCGCCAAGGGCTTCGGCTACGATCCCATGTTCCTCCCCGAGGGCCATGTGAAGACCTTCGCCGAGATGACGGCGGACGAGAAGCACGGCATGCCCCCCAAGGGCTTCGGCCTCTCCCACCGCGCCCGCGCCTTCCTGAAGCTCTCGCAGGCGTGCCTGAAGGGGTGAGCGCGATCTCAAATCAGGCCCCCTCCGCGAACGCTCCTGCGCATTCTCTTCCGGGGGCGGACACGGACGGGGGGTTCGGCGTCTACGTCCATTGGCCCTTCTGCAAGGCCAAATGCCCCTATTGCGACTTCAACAGCCACGTCCGCCTCGTGCCGCCGGACGAGGGCCGCTACATCGCGGCCTTCCGGCGCGAGATCGCCCATATGCGGGCCCTGTCGGGGCCGCGACGGGCGGAAACGGTCTTCTTCGGCGGCGGGACACCCTCCCTCATGGCCCCCGCCACCGTTGCGGCGATCCTAGAAGCCATCGACGAAGCCTGGCCGCTCACGGCCGATGCCGAGGTGACGCTGGAGGCGAACCCCACCTCAGTGGAGGCCGAGCGGTTTCACGGCTACCGGATGGCGGGCGTGAACCGGGTCTCGCTCGGCGTGCAGGCGCTGGACGATGCGGACCTTCAGGGCCTTGGGCGGATGCACTCGGTGGCGGAAGCACTGGCCGCCGTCGCCATCGCGCGGCGCGCCTTCGATCGCGTGTCCTTCGACCTCATCTATGCCCGCCCGCGCCAGACGCCCGAAGCCTGGGCGGCGGAACTGCGGCGCGCGCTCGATGAGGGTTGCGAACACCTGTCCCTGTACCAGCTCACCATCGAACCGGGCACGCCGTTCGAACGGCTATACGGTGCCGGCAAGCTCATTCTGCCCGACGATGACCTGTCCCGCGCCCTGTGGGACGTGACTCAGGAGGTGACGGCGCAGGCCGGTCTGCCGGCCTACGAGGTCTCCAACCACGCCCGGCCCGGTGCCGAGGCACGGCACAATCTCGTCTACTGGCGCTACGGCACCTATGCGGGCATCGGCGCCGGCGCCCATGGCCGGCTGGCGTCGGGCGCCGCCCGCCGCGCCACCTTCACCGAGCGGGCGCCGGAGGAGTGGCTGAAGCGTGTGGAGGCCGCCGGGCACGGCATCGTCTCGGACGAGACGCTTTCTGCCTCCGAGCAGGCGGATGAGATGCTGCTCATGGGGCTCCGACTTCGGGAAGGCGTCGATCTCGTCCGGCACGCCCGCCTGGGCGGACGCATCGACCGCGATCGTCTCGGGATGCTGGAAGCCGAGGGGCTGGTGTCGCGCGAGGCGGACCGTCTGTGCGTCACCCCCGCCGGCTTTCCGGTTCTCAACGCCGTCATCGCCGCCCTGGCAGGGTAAGCTCCCGCGCGGGAGCGCTTGCCAACGCCGCGCCGCCTGCTTAAGTCCGCGTGGGGCTTGGGACTGCCTGCCGAGGAACGCGCGCCATGTCGCTGGATGCCGACCAGATCGTCGAACGTCGCCGCCTCCGGCGAAAGGTCACATTCTGGCGCGTGCTCGGGGTGCTGGGCGTCGTCGCCGCGGTGGCTGTGGGCGTGTCGGCCCTCGTCGGCCGCGATATTCCCGCCTCCTCGCCTCACGTGGCGCGGATCATGATCGGCGGCATCATCCGCAACGATCGCGAGCGGGTGGAGCTTCTGGAGGAGATCGGCCGCTCCCGCGCCAGCGCCGTCATCCTCTCCATCGACAGCCCCGGCGGCACCGTGACCGGATCCGAGCAATTGTTCGACGCGCTGCGCCGCCTCGCCGAGAAGAAGCCGGTGGTCGCTGTCGTGGAGGGGGTCGCTGCCTCAGGCGCCTATATCGCGGCGCTGGGCGCGGACCATATCGTCGCCCGCCGCAATGCGTTGGTCGGCTCGGTGGGCGTCATCTACCAGTTTCCCAACTTCACCGAGCTTCTGAAGACCGTGGGCGTGACCATGGAGGATATCAAATCTTCCCCGCTCAAGGCCTCGCCCAATCCCTATGAGCCGGTGACGCCGGAGGCGCGCGCCGCCGTGGATTCACTGGTCAAGGACAGCTACGCCTGGTTCAAGGGCCTGGTGGGTGATCGCCGTAAGCTCTCCGACGCCAAGCTCGCCAACGTCTCGGATGGCCGGGTTTTCACCGGTCATCAGGGGCTCGAACTCCAGTTGGTCGACGAACTCGGCGACGAGCGCACCGCCCGCGCGTGGCTTGCCCGCGAAAAGGGCGTCAGCGAGGCCCTCAAGGTCCGCACCTGGCGCACCAAGGAGGTCGGCGACGAGTTCGGCTGGCTGCTGGGCGCTGCGCGCGGGGTCGTGAGCGCCCTCGGCTTCCCGCAGGCGGCGGCGCTTTTGACGGATGCGGCGAAAGGCGCGCTGGAGCGCAGTCAACTTGACGGTCTGTTGGCCCTCTGGCACCCTCGGACATAGGGTTAAGATTGCGTTCACAAGCGCTTGGCGGCTTTCCGGCAACATCGAAAACAACACCTGACAACCCTGCCGGACATCCGGCCGCCCACTCCGCCGCAAAGGGCCTTGGCTCACTTTTGGCAGATGCTTTCGAGGGAACTGGGGCCACCATGATCAAGTCCGAGCTTGTCCAGAAGATCGCCGAGGCCAATCCGCATCTCTACCAGAGGGACGTGGAGAACATCGTCAACGCCATCCTGGAGCAGATCGCCTCTGCGCTCCAGCGCGGTGATCGCGTGGAACTGCGCGGCTTCGGCGCCTTCTCGGTGAAGAAGCGCGATGCGCGCGTGGGCCGCAATCCGCGCACCGGCAAACAGGTGGACGTGAGCGAAAAGACCGTTCCCTATTTCAAGACCGGCAAGGAGATGCGCGAGCGTCTCAATACTGGAAAGTAGGCCCCGTGAGCCGCTTCCTCTCCATCCTCATCGGCCTGCCCCTCGCGATCCTCGCGGTGGCGCTGGCGGTTGCCAACCGCAAGCCGGTCACGCTCTCCCTCGATCCCTTCTCGCCGGACCATCCGGCCGTGTCAGTGACGCTGCCGCTGTTCGCGATCATTTTCGCTGCGGTGATCGTCGGCGTCATTGCCGGCGGGGTGGTCACCTGGGCGCGGCAGGGCCGCTATCGCCGCGAAGCGCGCGCCGCCCGCCGCGAGCACAAGCGGGCCGAGGC
>JAEWBL010000250.1 GCA_023391175.1 Pseudomonadota bacterium | reverse complement strand
GCGCATGATGGTGATGCCGCAGCGCTCCTGGTAGAAGACGTACACCTCTTCCACGATATCCTCTCCGGTCTTCAGCCCCAGCGCGCCAAAGGTCTGCGCCGGCAGCGCCAGGCGCTCGTAGACCAGCGGCTGGTCCTTCTCGCTGCGGATGCGCGTGAGGGCGAGCACCTTGCCATTGGGATCGAGATCGAGCTGACGACGCTCCTCGGCGCTCGCCGCGCGAACGGTCTGGGTGAGGAGATGCGCCACCGGATCGAGCGGGCGGCCATCCGGGTGCACGAAGCGCAGGAAGCGGAAACGCGACTTGGCGCTGGAGTGGGGCACCACCTGCGTGCCCCGTCCGTGCTGGCGCTCCAGCAGCCCGTGGATCACCAGTTCCTCGGTGGCCTTTCGGATGGTGCCGATGGACACACCGAGTTCACCACACAGCTGCTGCTCGCTCGGCAGGTAGCTGCCGGGCTTCCAGACACCGTCGATGATGCGCTTCAGCAGCAGGTCGCGCGTCTGCTGGTAGAGCGGCCGCGCCTCGATGGCCGCGGCCCGGGCGTTCGCGGAGGGTGAAGATTCAAATGTCATATATATGACCTAAGACTATTGACACCTGTCTGCCCGAGGGTACTCTGCCCCTGCCGACACTCAATCGGAAAATGGTCGCGCGCCGGATCGAAACCGAGCGGACACGTCATCGGCCTTCGATCCCGGAAACGAAAACAAGACCGCACGCCTTGAGCGCGCGGCCCAGGCAGCCTTGGCGTGCCGACTGCGAGGCGCCAGGGGAAATGCCACCAGGGAGAACGCAATGGGTCTCTTCTTCAAACGCGCGGCTGTGTTTGCCGCCGCAGCGCTTGCCCTCGTTCCGTTGTCGCTCGCTGCAGGGGCGGCACGCGCGGAAACCGGGACGGTCCGCCTCGCCAAGCAGTTCGGGATCTCCTATCTGCCGATGACGGTGATGGAAGAGCTGAACCTTATCGAGAAGCAGGCGAGCGCCAAGGGCCTCGCGCTCAAGACCGAGTGGCTGCGCTTCACCGGCGGCTCGGGCATGAACGAGGCCCTTATCTCGGGCAATCTGGATATCGCCGCCGGCGGCGTCGGGCCGATGCTCACCATCTGGGCCCGCACCCGCGGCAACCTGAAGGTGAAAGGCATCGCGGCGCTGAACGCCATGCCGCTCTACCTCGTTTCGGTGAACCCGAACGTGAAGACCATCAAGGACTTCTCCTCCACCGACAAGATCGCCCTGCCGGCGGTGAAGACCTCCATCCAGGCGGTGACGTTGCAGATGGCCGCCGAGCAGGCGTTCGGCGCGGGCCAGCAGAACAAGCTGGATTCCCTCACCGTTTCCATGGGCCACCCGGACGCCCAGCTCACCATGATGGGCGGCAAGTCCGAGGTCACCGCCCATTTCGGCTCCTCTCCCTTTCAGGAGCTGGAACTGAAGGACCCGCGCGCCCACAAGGTGCTGGACAGCTATCAGGTGCTCGGCGGGCCGCACACCTTTAACGTCATCTGGACCACCGAGAAGTTCGCCTCCGAGAACCCCAAGGCCCTCGCCGCTGTCCTCGCCGCGCTGGAAGAGGCAAATGCCCTGATCCGCAACGACCCCGCCGCCATGGCCGCGCTGTGGATCAAGGCGGAGGGCTCCAAGATGAGCGTGGACGAGGCGGTGGCCATCATCAAGGCGCCGGAAAACGAGTGGACCACCACCCCGAAGAAGGTGCTGTCCTATCTCGATTACATGCACCGGGCCGGCCTCGTCGGTGCCACCACAAAGGACTGGAAGGACATCTTCTTCCCCGCCATCCACGGTGCGCCGGGCGGCTGAGCATCGCCTCGGCCGGCGCGCGGCCATCGCGCGCCTTCCCGTCGCGGGCGGCAGCCTGCGGCGTCTCAAGAAGCTTTCAGGACGAACGACATGACGAGCACGAGCCAGAACGGGCGGACGGCGGAAGCGCCGGCCGAGGAGAACCTGCGCGTCCGCGTGTGGCGCGGCCAGGCCGATGGCGCCTTCGAGGACTTCGCGGTGCCGCGCCGCGCCAGCCAGACCGTCCTCGACGTGGTGACCGAGATCCAGCGCGCGCAGGACCCGACGCTCTCGTACCGCTTCGCCTGCCGGGTCGGCATGTGCGGCTCCTGCGCGATGGTGGTGAACGGCCGGCCGCGCTGGACCTGCCGCACCCGCGTCTCCGAGGCCCTGGACGGCGACGTCCTTGTGCTGGAACCCCTGCGCAACCTGCCGATCGTCAAGGACCTGACCGTCGACATGGTCCCCTTCTTCGAGAAATGGCGCGACGCCCACGGCGCCTTCGAGCCGGGCGCGGCGCCCCCTGTCGATTTCGCCCAGGTCCGTCCGGACAGCCCGAAGCGGAAGGCCGCCGACGCTGGCGTCGAGTGCATCAATTGCGGCGTGTGCTACTCCGCCTGCGATGTCGTGGCCTGGAACAAGGATTATCTCGGCCCGGCCGCCCTCAATCGCGCCTGGACGCTGGTGAATGACGAACGCGACCGGGGCAACCCGGCACGGCTCGCCGCGGTGTCCGGGGACGTGGGCTGCCACTCCTGCCACAGCCACATGAGCTGCACCGAGTTCTGTCCCAAGGATCTGGCGCCCACCTACGCCATCGCCGGCCTCAAGCGCGCCACCGCGCCCTCGCCGATCGGCCGCCTCCTCGCGCTGCTGGGGAAGTCATGAATCCTCTTATCTACATGGCCCAACGCGGCACGGCCGCGGTGCTGGCGGTCGCGGTGGCGGTGCATCTCGCCACCATGGTGCACGCGGTGCGCGGAGGGCTCAGCGCGGCGGAGATCCTGTCGCGCACGGCGGGCAACGGCTGGTTCCTCGCCTTCTATTGTGCCTTCGTTTGCGCCGCTGCCATTCACGCCCCCATCGGCCTGCGCAGCGTGATCCGCGAATGGACCGGCTGGCGCTCGCGTTCCCTCGACATGGCCATGCTCGCCTTCGCCGCCGCCATCCTGGTGTTGGGGC
>JAEWBL010000249.1 GCA_023391175.1 Pseudomonadota bacterium | reverse complement strand
TTCCACCGTCGGCCGCGCCGGCGCGGCGGGGGGTGGCGCAGGGGAGACGGGTGCCGGGGTCGGGGATGCGGAGGGCGCAGGCTCGGCCGGCGCCGCCGGTTGCGCCAGCGCCGTACCCGGAAGGAGGAGGGCTGCAAGGGCAAGATGCCGCAGCCACCCTTGCATGGCCCGGGCGGCATCGCGACCCGGCCGCGCGCCCGCATTTGCGAGGAATTGCATAAGCGCAGGCCCCTGCTGCCGCTCGTGGTTTTCCATGCCTGCCCTCCTGACGCGCCGCGCGCGAAAACGGCGCCGTGCCCACGCCGGATGGCGCAGTGCAGCGAATTCGTCACCGGTGGGAAACGAACACGGCCCAGCAGCGTTCCGGGTTCGTGCGTCAAGAGCGCCAGAACCTTCCGGACCCATTGTCCCGAACCGCGCGAGGGCCTGTGACCACATTGCAATCCGAGGGGCGGACCTGCCCCACGCCGCCCCATCTGCTGGGTTCGTCCTGGCTCCGCCGCCGTGGCGCGCAGACGGGCTCAAGCCGCGCTCAAGCCGCGCCGGTGGACCTCTGCCGCTACGCGCAAAGGCCCCTCGCCTTCCTCGGGCGCTATGTGGCGCGACACCGGCTGCTGCATGCCGTGATCCTGATCGCGGTGCTCGGCGCGGTCGCGGCTTCCGTCAGCACGCAATATGGCGTGAAGCTGCTGGTGGACGCGCTCTCCACCTCCCCCGCCCCCGGCGCCGTCGGCCCGTGGACCGCCTTCGCCGTGCTGGTCGGCTTCATCGCGACCGATACCCTGCTCTGGCGCGTGGCGAGCCTGTGCGCCGCCTATGCCTTCGTGGCGGTGACGGGGGATCTGAGGTCGGACCTGTTCCGCCACCTCACCGGCCATGCCCCCGGCTATTTCACCGAGCGGCTTCCGGGCGTGCTGACCAGCCGCGTGACGGCCACGTCCAACGCCGTGTTCCAGATCGAGAACATGTTCGTGTGGAACGTGCTGCCGCCCTGCGTCGCCACCTTCGGCGCCATCCTCTTCCTCTCCCTCGTCAGCGTGGAGATGGCGGCGGTGCTGGTGGCGGTGGCGGGGCTCGTGATGTTCGTCATGTTCCGCATCGCCGCCGCCGGCAAGCCGCTCCACCATTCCTTCGCCGACAAGGCGGCGGCGGTGGACGGGGAAATGGTGGACGTGGTGGGCAACATGGCGCTGGTGCGCGCCTTCGGCGCCATCTCCCGCGAGCATCGCCGGTTCGACGCGACGGTGGCCGAGGAGATGACCGCCCGCCGCCGCAGCCTCATCTATCTGGAGCGCCTGCGCCTGCTCCATGCCGGCGTGGTGGTGGTGATGACCATCGGCCTCCTCGCCTGGGCCATTACCCTCTGGCAGAGCGGGCAGGCCAGCGCCGGCGACGTGGTGCTGGTGTGTACCCTTGGCATCTCGGTGCTCAGCGCCACCCGCGATCTCGCCGTGGCGCTGGTGGACGTGACGCAGCACCTCGCCCGCCTGTCCGAGGCGCTGTCCACCCTGCTTTCCCCGCACGAGATGCGCGACCATCCGGAGGCATCCGCGCTGGTGCCCGCCGGGGCGCGCGTCAGCTTCGAGAACATCTCCTTCGGTTTTCCCAACGGCCGGCGGGTGTTCGAGAATTTCAGCGCCGAGATCGAGGCTGGGCAGCGCGTGGGGCTGGTGGGCCCCTCCGGCGGCGGCAAGTCCACCCTGGTCGCTTTGCTCCAGCGCTTCTATGCGCTCGATGGCGGGCGCATCCTCATCGACGGGCAGGACATCGCGCGGAGCACCGAAGCGAGCCTGCGCCAGACCATCGCGCTGGTGCCGCAGGACACGGCCCTGCTCAACCGCAGCCTGCGCGAGAACATCCGCTACGGGCGGCCCGAAGCGGACGACGACGAGGTGTGGGAGGCTGCGGTGGCCGCGCGCTGCCTGCCCTTCATCGAGGAGATGCCGCAGGGGCTCGACACCATCGTCGGCGACCGCGGCGTGAAGCTCTCCGGCGGGCAGCGCCAGCGCATCGCCATCGCCCGCGCCTTCCTCAAGAACGCGCCCATCCTCATCCTCGACGAGGCGACATCGGCGCTCGATACCGAGGCCGAGGAGGCGATCCGCGCCGCGCTGGAGCGACTGATGACCGGCCGCACCGTCATCACCATCGCCCACCGCCTCTCCACTTTGCGCAAGTTCGACCGCATCCTGGTGCTGCGCGGCGGCCGGCTGGTGGAGAGCGGCCCGCCCGAGGAGCTGATGCGCCGGCCGGGGGTCTACCGCGATCTCGTCTCACGCGAACTGGGCCTGCTCTCCGAGCAGGCGGTATGACCGTTAAGCCCCATCACAGGCTCTTCCGGCAGGCGCCCTCGGATGTGATGCGGACATCGCGCACGGTGATCTCGCGCCTGAACGCGCCGTCGGCCCGATGGATGGTGATCGATTGATATTGCGCCGCACCCGGATTCTCGTCCCGGCAGGTGATGATATCCGGACCGACCGCGCACCGGCCGGCAGCGACGAAGACGTCGCGCGCTCCATCGAACGCAAAGACCTCACCCGCCTTCGGATCGACCCTATAGGCCTTGGAAAAGCTGAAGGTGTCCGAGGACGGCGCCGCGGGACCGGCACACCGCAGGAAAAGCACCTCATCCCCGGACGGCGCCTGCGCGCCACGCTCGGCGGCCTTCCCACAATCCATCAAGATCGGAAATGCCAGCAGGGCGCAGGCCATGGCGACTGCACAATGACGCATAGGGCACCAGAATTACGAACCTCCGCCCCAGTGCAAAACATACTTGCCTCATAGTCTCCGCCGAAGTCTGAGCGTGTCAGGAAGTGTAAATCAACATGCACGCCGCATCGCCGATCAGACGGCGCAGATGAGCGAATTCTTGTGATTTCCCGTTTTTACAGACCCCGACAGGCCGAACGTTCATTTCTTATTGTTTCCCTGTGTTTCCACGCGCTCCCACCCGCACCCGTCGCCGCCGCATCTTCCCTCGCGACGCCACCGATGACGCGCGAGGACCACGCCATGCTGCAGTGCGAGCTTTGCGTGCGATTGCAGCACGAACACCTTCCCTCGGGGCCGGAACGCAAAAAATGCCGGGGGCAAGCCCCCTAGATCGGTGCGGCGCGGGCTGATCGCGCGCTTACCCTCTTGAGCCCGCATCGATCTTCGGGGACGGTTCAGCGCATCGTCTTGAGTCGGCACTCAGGACGTGGACGCGAAAAGCCTGCACCGTGCCAAGGGGTTTCCATGTCGCTACACACCCATGACCATTCGGACGTCACCGGACGCGTGTGGGCGGTCAAGGCCAGCGCCATCCTCGGCTGGCTGACGGAGATTCCCGCCGCGGTGCTGGTGGTGGCGGAAATCCTCGTGCTACTGGCAGGCGTCATCTTCCGCTATGCCCTGCAC
>JAEWBL010000371.1 GCA_023391175.1 Pseudomonadota bacterium | reverse complement strand
GTGCTCCAATCCTCATAGACCGCCATGGACGTCTCGCTTTCCCCAACTGCCCGAGGCCGCGTTGCCGCCGCTTCGTGTTGCTTGGGGGAAAGTGTGTCACACGTGGCCCTTCAATCAAGGCAGCTGTAGGATGTTGCAATAGAACATCTCTATCGAGCCGGGCTGGGTTGAGAGGGACGTAGACCGGAAATCAAGGCGCTGGCCTGCGTCATTCCGGTCAGTCTGGGATGGTTCTTGGTATATTGATCGTGTTTTTCTATGCGGGCACGGTTTTGGGAGCGGCGCTGGTCGTCCTGAATTATTGCATTGCAGCAATTGCCGGGTCGGTCAGAGTCGCCTGTTCAAGCTTCGGCGCGATGCGCCGTGCTTCCGCTACGAGAGCCGCCGTGATGGGGGTCGTCGGCTCGCGATGGGGCACCACGAGGCCGATGGAGTGGGAGATGTCCGGCTCCAGGATCGGTATGGAGCGCACGGTGGAGGTCAGCCCCAGCGAATCCGCCAGCATGGCCGGCATGACGCTCGACCAAAGCCCGGTGCGCACATGGGTGAACAGCACGATCATGGAATTGGATTCGAGCGTCGGCTTGTGGCTGGCGCCGGCGGCGGCGAGGAGATTGTCCACGATACGCCGGTTCTGCATGTCGGGGGTGAGGAGGGCGAGCTGCAGCTCGGCCACTTCCGCCCAGGTCACGCTCTCCCGGTCGCCATACTTGGCATCGGCGGCGGTAACCAGGCGGTAGCGCTCGCGATAGAGCGGCACGGTGTTCACCCGGCCGAGGGGCTCGTTGTCGAGATAGGTGAGGCCGGCGTCGATCTCCAGATTTTCCAGGTGGTTCAGGATCTCGATGGAGGTGCGCGAGATCACCGTGAACCGCACGTCGGGATGGCGGGCGCGGAACGGGGTCGTCAGCGCCGCCACCATGGGCAGTGCCGTGGGAATGGCGGCGATGCGGAGCGGGCCGGCGAGGCCGCGCTTGAGTGCGTCGATGTCCTGACGCATGGCGCGGCTGTCGGCCACGATGCGCCGCGCCCATTCCAGCGTGCGCTCGCCCTCGGGGGTGAAGCCCATGAAACGGGAGCCGCGCTGCACCAGCAGCACCCCCAGCGTGTCCTCCAGCTGCTTGATCCCGGCGGAGAGGGTGGGCTGGGTGACGCCGCAGGCCTCGGCCGCCCGGCCGAAGTGGCGTTCACGCGCAAGGGCGATCAGGTATTCGAGCTTGTCTATCATGCCGCCATATCAGTGCGGCGGGCGGTGACGCGCAAGGCGGCTTCGTTGCCGCACCGCAGCGCCGGCGAGGGTCATCCACCGCCATCGCAGCAATGATGAGGGATAGGGAAGAAGAACTGCCGGCGGCGGCGGTAGGCGGAAGGTGCATTTGCTGAGTCGCGCAACCCCACTCTCGCGAACGTGACCTTGAGCACAGGAACTGTCCACCACGAATTAAGGTTATATTAGGGATGGCGATGGTGCGGCGGACCATCAGCCGGAATCGGGGAGAGGGAGTCCCGCGATGCCCCGCGTAGCCAATGGGTCCGTTCTGATTTCCGTGGTCGTGATGCTGTTCGCTACCCTGCTGGTTGCGACGCCCACCCTTGCGGTCCTCACGCAGCCGCACGAGCGCCCGGCCGAAACGCCGCGGCCGCCTGTTCACGGCGTATCCGCCTTCGCCTGAGATACTATCGACCTCAAGCTTGGCTGTGGCTTGCGCTGCCGGCTTCGTAGCGATAACGCTCGTCCTGAGCCCCATGCCCCGGGGCTTCGTCAGGCGCTGCGAACCGGCGCCGAACTCGCTGCGACCGCCTTCGGCCAGCACGTCTCCTGTCCTGATTGGCGTTGCTCGTCCGGTGGAACGATTGGGTCGCCGCAGGCGTCGTCGGCCTGAGCAGGTGTTTGACCTGCGGCAGCCTAGCGACGGCGCGTGGCCGCAACCACGCGCCGAGATGCTTGGAACGGGGTGGAAGATGGCACAACGATCGGGGCAGGGTGCACGGCAGGCCGAGAAAGCCGGCGGGGGAGAGCCGCCGTCGGGACGCGGCATCGGCGAGGGGCTCCTGGCTCTGATTGCAGCTTTCGCGCTGGGCCTCGCCCTTTCGCTCGCGCCCTTGGGCGGCGAGGCCAAAGCGCAGTCGCGCGGGTTGTTTCCCTCGCACGGGGGATCGCCCCTCACGGACTTTTTCTCGGCCTTGTTCGGCGGGCGTCCGTCTTACCGAGCCAGCGAGCAGCCGCGCATTCTCGTCACGCCGCGCGGGCTGGACGGTGCCCCCAGCTACAGTGGCGGCGGCCACGGCTTCTGTGTGCGCACCTGCGACGGGCGCTATTTTCCCCTTCCCGGCCGCGCGGGGGCGGAGAAGAGCGATCTCGCCCAATGCGCAGCCTTCTGCCCGGCGGCGAAGATGACGGTCGTCAGCACCTCTGACCCCGCCCGCGGCATCGATGGCGCCGTCACGCGCGAGGGCAAGCCGTATTCGGAATTGCCCAATGCCTACGTCTATCGCCAGCGCCTGGTGGAA
>JAEWBL010000233.1 GCA_023391175.1 Pseudomonadota bacterium | reverse complement strand
CCCTCGGCGAAGCGATCCGCGATGGTCGCCATCTTCTTTTCGTACAGCGCGTGGACCGGGGCGCCGAAGCGCACCACTTCCGGCGAGAGGGTGGTCATCGCACAGCCGCAGGCGAGGTCGGCGCGATGGGGGCGGCCGAGATAATAATCGGCAAAGGCCGCGACCCACGTGGCCCCGTGCGCCTCGTGGAATTTGGGCAGGTTGGCGATGACTTCGTCGAGGCCCAGTTCCAGCGCGATGACGAACGCCTGGTCCTTCGATCCGAGATGGGCATAGAAGGCGCCCGACGTGACGCCGGCGTCCCTGGCGATGGCATCCACGCCGACCCCCGCAAAGCCGCGGCTGCGGAAGCCCCGGCTCGCCGCCTCGACGATCCGCTGCCGGGTTGCCTGCTTGCGGTCCGCGCTGTCCATTCCATCCCCTCCCGCACGCCGCGTGTATACGTCATCTTGACGATATAACGATCGCTATGTACGTTTCAAATAACGATCGTTATATCACGGTCGTGATTGAGGCGGACTGTCCGCCCCGGAGCTAGCCATGCCGATCACGCTGACGCTCACCGAAGGCGTCCTGCCGCAGGCCAGGGTGAAGGAGGCGGTCGCCCTCATCACCGCGTCCTTCCTTCGCCACCACGGCCTTGCGGGCCACGGCCTCATGACGCCCAACGTCACGACCCATGTGAACATCCTGCCCCAGGGCGCGACCTTCGCCGGGGGCGAGGAAGTGGAGGGCGCCTGGGTGGAGACCAAGACGCCGTCCTTCGCGCTGGCGGACCGCGCCGTTCAGGCCGCCTTCTTCGGCGAGGCGACGCAGATCCTGCACGACCTGTCCGGCGGCCGGCTGCCGAAGGAGAGGGTGTGGTCCAACGGCGTTCACGCCGTCGATGGCACCTGGAACTTGGGCGGCAAGGCGATGACCAACGCCGAGATCGGCGCCGCGCTCTCCGGCGCCGGCTGAGGCGCCGGGCGCACCCGTTCAATCGTGCCGGAAGGCCCGCATCAGCTGGTCTTCCACCGGTTTCACCAGATAGGCGAGGGCGGTGCGGCTGCCGGTGCGGATGAAGGCTTCCACCGGCATGCCCGGCACCAGACCCTTGCCGAGCTTCCCCCGCTCGCCCGGCTTGAGGGCGATCCGCACCAGATAATAGGGCTGGCCGCCCTGGGGCACGTGGGAGAGGTCGGGCGACACGCGCACCACCACGCCGTCCACCTGCGGGGTGGTGGCGCTGTCGAAGGCGGAGAAGCGCAGGGCCACGTCCTGCCCCGCCTTGAGGCGGTCGATCATCTGCGGCTCGACGCGCGCCTCCACCACGAAGGCGTCGTGCTCCGGCACGATCAGCATGATCTGCTCGCCGGCGGCGATCACGCCCCCCACCGTATGCGCCGTGCTCTCGTGAACGATGCCGCCGGCGGGGGCGCGCACGTCCAGCCGCTGGAGCTGGTCGAGGGCGGCGATGCGCCGCTCCACGAGATCGGCGATCTTCGCCTCGGTGTCCCGAAGGTCGGTCGCCACCTCGCGCCGCTGGTCCTGGCCGAGCTGGAGGATCTGCAGCTCCGTCTCCGCGATGCGGCCGCGGGCGCGGGCGACCTCGGCGGTGAACTGGCCCGCCTCGCCCGAAAGCCGCGCCGCCTCGCGCTCCAGGCCCGTCAAGCGCGAGAGGGCGACGAGATTGGCCTGATAGAGGGTGCGGACGCCTTCCAGCTCCAGCCGGATGATGCGGCTCTGCTCCTGCTTGGAGGCGATCTGCGCCTCAAGCCCGTCGATTTCCTGCCGGGTCTGGGCGATGCGCTCGCGCAACTGGGAGGTCTGGCCCTCCATGGCGGCGCGGCGGGAGCGGAACAGGGCGGTCTCGCCGGCGAGGTCCGCGGCGATCTCGGCCGCCACCGCCGGATCGTCGGGATGGGCCAGCGCGGCCGGCGGATCGAGCGTGTCGCGGCCGTCGCGCTCGGCCTCGAGCCGCGCCTTGCGGGCGCGCAGCTGGCTGAGTTGGTTGTCCACCATGGCGAGGCTGGCGCGGGCGGTGGTCTCGTCCAGCCGCAGCAGGACGTCGCCCGCCTTCACCGCATCTCCGTCCGTGACGCGGATTTCGGCGACGATGCCGCCGGTGGGGTGCTGGACGCGCCGCACGCTGCTTTCCACCACCACCTGTCCGGGCGCGATGACGGCGCCGGAGAGGGGCACGGTGGTGGCCCAGACGCCGGCCGTGCCGAGCAGCACGCCGAGGGTGCACAGGCCGGCAAGGCCGGCCTTCCTGATGTCGCGGTGGGGGTCGATGCGCGTCATGGCCTCACCCCCGCTCGGCGACGATGCGCGGCTTGGGCGCGCCGTCGTCGCCACCGGGCACGCGCGCCGTCAGCGCCTTCTTCAGCACCTCGTCGCGGGGGCCGAACGCCTGCATCCGGCCTTCGGCGAGGACGAGCACCAGATCCACGGTGGCGAGCGCCGCGGGCCGGTGGGCGATGACCACGCAGATGCCGCCGCGCGCCTTCACCCCGCGGATCGCCTCCGCCAGCGCTGCCTCGCCTTCCGTGTCCAGGCTGGCATTGGGCTCGTCGAGCACCACGAGGAACGGGTCGCCGTACAGCGCGCGGGCGAGGGCGAGGCGCTGGCGCTGCCCGCCGGAGAGGATGCTGCCGCTCTCCCCGATGCGGGTGGCGAAGCCCTGCGGCAGGCGCAGGATCATGTCATAGGCGCCAGCCGCGCGGGCGGCGGCGCGCACCGCCTGCTCGGTGGCGGCGGGATCGAAGCGCGAGATCGTCTCGGCCACGGTGCCGTCGAACAGCTCCACGTCCTGCGGCAGGTAGCCGAGCATGGCGCCGCGCGCCTCCTCCGGCCACTGGTCGAGGGTGGCGCCATCCAGCCGCAGCTCGCCCCGCGCCGCCGGCCACACGCCCACCATCACCCGCGCCAGCGACGACTTGCCGGAGGCGGACGGCCCCACCACGCCGAGCACCTGCCCGGCCTCCAGGGAAAAGCTCACCTGGGACAGGATGGCGGTGGTCGCGCCCGGCGCGGCCACGGTGATCTGGTCCAGCCTCAGGCGCTGGCGCGCGGTGTCCGGCGTGACGGCGAGCGCGGCCGGGTGCGGCGTGCCCAGGGCCGCCCGCAGCCGCTGCCAGGCCTGCCGCGCGGCGAGGAAC
>JAEWBL010000201.1 GCA_023391175.1 Pseudomonadota bacterium | reverse complement strand
ATGGAGACCCCCGCCAGCCTCATCTGCCCTACTCCTACAAAGCCCCGGTGCTCAATCTACGGGCAGGGCGAGCGGAATTTGGGTAGGGCCGTAGCGAGGGCGTGGCCGTTTTGCGGGTGAAATGTGGCGCCGATAACTTAGTGTAACAAAGTGTATCCTGACCTTTCGGCACTGCATGGCCGTTGCCTGCAATGTCGCCTAGGGGTACGACACCGACCAGATTGCGGCGCTGCCGCAAGGATCAGGCAGCGCGGACCATCCGCGCAGACGATAGGACGACCATGACCCTTCACACCCGGCCCGCGGAGGCCAAGAAGCTGATTTCCGGCGCCACCGGTGATTGGGAGGTGGTGATCGGCATGGAGGTGCACGCCCAGGTCGCTTCCAATGCCAAGCTGTTCTCCGGCGCTTCGACCGCCTTCGGCGGCGAGCCCAACGATCACGTGTCGCTGGTGGACGCCGCCATGCCCGGCATGCTGCCCGTCATCAACAAGGAGTGCGTCGCGCAGGCCGTGCGCACCGGCCTCGGCCTGAAGGCCGAGATCAACCTGCATTCGGTGTTCGACCGGAAGAACTATTTCTACCCGGACCTGCCGCAGGGCTACCAGATCAGCCAGTACAAGCAGCCCGTGGTGGGCGAGGGCGAGGTGATCGTCGACCTGCCGGACGGCGAGAGCTTCACCGTGGGCATCGAGCGCCTGCATCTGGAGCAGGACGCCGGCAAGTCCATCCACGATCTGTCGCCGACCCTCTCTTTCGTCGACCTGAACCGCTCCGGCGTGGCGCTGATGGAGATCGTGTCGCGCCCCGACCTGCGCTCGGCAGACGAGGCGAAGGCCTACGTGACCAAGCTGCGCACCATCCTGCGCTATCTCGGCACGTGCGATGGCGACATGGAGAAGGGCAATCTCCGCGCCGACGTGAACGTCTCCGTGCGCCGGCCCGGCGGGCCGCTGGGCACGCGCTGCGAGATCAAGAACGTCAATTCGATCCGCTTCATCGGCCAGGCGGTGGAGGCGGAAGCCCGCCGGCAGATCGAGATCATCGAGGACGGCGGCACCATCGCGCAGGAGACGCGGCTGTTCGACCCGACCAAGGGCGAGACGCGGTCCATGCGCTCCAAGGAAGAGGCGCACGACTACCGCTACTTCCCCGATCCGGACCTCCTGCCCCTCGACATCAAGCCCGAGTGGGTGGAGGAGCTGAAAGAGAATCTCCCCGAGTTGCCGGACGAGAAGAAGGCCCGCTTCATCGCCGAATACGGCCTCTCGCCCTACGACGCCGGCGTGCTCGTGGCCGAGCGCGACACCGCCGACTATTTCGAGCAGGTGGTGGAAGGCGGCGGCGCCAAGCGCGACGGCAAGGCGGCGGCCAACTTCGTCATCAATGAGCTGTTCGGCCGGCTGAACAAGGAGGGCAAGGACATCACCTCCTCGCCCGTCACACCCCAGCAGATCGGCACCATCCTCGACCTCATCGGCGAGGGCACCATCTCGTCCAAGATCGCCAAGGACCTGTTCGAGATCATCTTCACCGAGGGGGGCGACCCGCGCGTGGTGGTCGAGGCCCGCGGCATGAAGCAGGTGACGGACACCGGCGCCATCGAGAAGGTGGTGGACGAAATCATCGCCGCCAATCCGGACAAGGTGGCCCAGGTGCAGGCCAAGCCCACCATGCTCGGCTGGTTCGTCGGCCAGGCCATGAAGGCCTCGGGCGGCAAGGCGAATCCCCAGGCGCTGAACGACATCCTGAAGGCGAAGCTGGGGATCTGAGGGGACGATGTTCGGGACTGGCTAAATTTAGCCAGTCCCGAGTTGACTTAATCTTCTATGTGCAACTTGAACGTGCCGTCTGGCTGCTCAAGATAAATTTCGCAGGCGACTCCCGTTGGCGCAAGCATGACGCTGCGTTCCCATGCCTTATTAAGAGCGGCCTTAAGTGTTCCGTCGAACGCGGCTGAAAAGTCTGATTTGTCTTTATGGGTAGCGGTGCCCCATCCGCCATTATTTCTTGCGACGTATATAATTTGAGTCATCATAGGCTGGTCTCCATTGCTTTCTAGGGAGACGACCAAGCCATCATTGCATCGCTACCCTGCCGCTCTAGCTGGGGTGCGCAGACAATTTTTCAAGTCTCAGTGTTGACGGATCAACAACCACAGTCGCCCCGAACACCTCTTCAAACGCCACCCGCATCACCGCATCCACCTCGGGCATGGTCACCGGCAGGCCGAGGTCGGCGAGGCTGGTGACACCGTGCTCGCGCACGCCGCAGGGGACGATGCCGCCGAAGTGGCTGAGGTCCGGCTCCACGTTCAGCGAGATGCCGTGGAAGGTCACCCAGCGGCGCACGCGGATGCCGATGGCGGCGATCTTGTCCTCTCCGCCGCCCTTCCGCCGCACCCACACCCCCACCCGGTCTTCCCGGCGTTCGCCGGTGACGTTGAAGGCTGAGAGGGTGCCGATGATCCAGGCCTCCAGCGCGCTCACATAGCGCCGCACGTCCGGCGAGCGGCGCCTGAGGTCGAGCATGGTATAAGCTACCCGCTGGCCAGGGCCGTGATAGGTGAACTGTCCGCCCCGGCCCGTCTCGTAGACGGGGAACCGCGCGTCCACGAGGTCTTCCGGCCGGGCGCTGGTGCCGGCGGTGTAAAGGGGGGGATGCTCCAGCAGCCAGACGCATTCCGCCGCCGTGCCCTCGGCGATGGCCGCCGCGCGCGCCTCCATGGCGGCAAGAGCCTCCGGATAGGGCACGAGACCATCGCTCACCACCCACTCCACCGGCGGAGCGGAAGAATCGAGCGGACGGAAATCGGTTTCCAGGCTGGCGCGGGGCGTGGCTGCGGTGGGGGCGCTGGCATTCATGCGAACTGCTTTAATCCATCCGCGCGTCCGGTCCAGCCCCGCCGTCACAGGGTTCGCGGAACCGTCATCCACAGGCCGGGCGCTGTGGTGCAGCTTACCTTTGCCGGGCACTTGTGGCGGCACATTCGATCTGTTAGACGATGGCCCCCGGCCGGAAGCGGTCCTCTCCCGAGGAACCTGAGACCGGTGCCATCCCTGACTGCGGTCGTGGCGGAATTGGTAGACGCGCTAGCTTGAGGTGCTAGTGGGGAGACCCGTGGAGGTTCGAGTCCTCTCGTCCGCACCAGGTTGATCTGGCTTTTGAAAAAGGCCCTCTCCGGCTTCCGGCGAGGGCCTTTTTCGTTTCCGGGCTTACGTCTGTCAAAGCCGGGAGAACACCCGCAGCAGCACGAGGCCGCCTGCGACGACGAGCAAGGCACCGATGCAGGTATCGGCGGCCAGTCGCATTTTCAGATAAAGGCGGCGGGCAGGCGGAGCCGAAAAGAGCAGGGCGAGCACGCCGAACCACCCGGCGGCCACTGAAAACACCAGAAGGGGGCTGGCGAACATGGCCTCGCGTCCGGCCGCCGCGGCGAGCAGTCCGCCCGAGGCCAGGAAGAACGACAGCGACATGGGGTTGGTCGCTGCCGTGAGGAAGCCGAGCCGAAACGCTTCGCGCCCGGTGCGCTGGACGACGGCCTGGGGTGCGGTCCCTGCGTGACCGCGCGACATCCAGACCTCAAGCAGGCAGCTGATTCCGGCTCGCAGAAGGAGGACGGCGTAGAGCAGGCAGAAAGCCAACTGGAGCCACCCCAGATCGCCCGAGGGGTTAATCCCGCTCAGAATGACGAGGCCGATAACCACTGTGGTGACATTGGCCGTGGCACCGGCCGATGCACCGAGCGCGGCGGCCATGCCGATGGGCCGGCCCGCAAGGCTCGCACGGCTCACCACGAGGAAGTTCGCGCCCGGGACCAGAACCATGGCCGCATAGGTGCCCGCGAAGACCAGCAGGGCAGGGGTTGCGTCGGACATGCCATCGTCTCCGCAGTTCGTGCGGAGGCATATGCACACCCTGATGCCACAAGCGCTTCCCTCAAACGCTGGATGCCGCTGCGATGCGTGGGCGAGCCTTTACCGCGTGTCGCGGATCAGGAGGCCGGCTTGGGAACGATGTGAACGACGCTATAGCCGTTCTGCTTCAAGGCCTTGAGGAAGGCGGGAATCATCGCCGCGGTGTAGGGCTTGGTGTCGTGAAACAGCACGATGCCGCCGCCCGTCGCCTCCAGGCGCTTCATGATGAGGTCCAGCTCGGCCTCCGGCGTCATCACGTTCCAGTCGCTGGCCCAAAGGTCCGCACCGAACACGGCGATGCCCTTCGTCTCAAGATAGGCCAGCAGCTGCGGCGTCGAGGCGAATCCGGGGAAACGGAAGAAGGGCACGCGGGGCGCCGTCCCGGCCGCGCCATAGGCCGCCGCATCGTCGGCGGCCATGCCGCGTTCGATCTCCTTTACCGCCGCATCGACGGGGATTTTCGCCAGCGTCGCAGCGGGATGGGTCATGGTGTGGTGGGCGACCGTGTGGCCTTCGGCCAGTTCCCGCTTCACCAGTTGCGGTCGGGCCCGGGCATTTTCGCCGATGAGGAAGAAGGTGGCGCGCACGCACTCCGCCTTCAGCGCGTCGAGCACGGCGGCCGTAGTGGTCGGCCATGGCCCGTCATCGAAGGTGAGCACGACCTCCTTTGGCGCCAGCGGCAGCGTATCGGGGAAGGACTTCTTGCCGACGCGCAGGCCTTTGGGGTCGACCTCCAGCACCCGCGCCGTGCCCAACGCGTCCGGCCCGCAGGCCAGTGCCGGGCCGGGCGCGCACAGGAGAAGGGCGGCAGCAGCCAGAAGAAGGTGCCGTGCGCGGGCCGAACGCATCATTCCTGCCTCCGCCGTCAGCCTTGCGTGAACGGCCAGGCCGGGCTCTGGCCCACCTGTCCGCGATGGCGGATGAGGTGGTCGGCCAGCACGCACCACACCATGGCTTCGCCCACCGGCACGGCGCGAATGCCGACGCACGGGTCGTGGCGGCCCTTGGTAAAGATCTCCGTCTCGTGGCCGGCGCGGTCCACGGTCTGGCGCGGGGTCAGGATGGAGGAGGTCGGCTTCACCGCAAATCGCGCGACGATAGGGGCGCCGGTGGAGATGCCCCCGAGGATTCCGCCCGCATGGTTCGCGAGGAAGTGCGGCCGCCCCTCATTTCCGAGGCGCATCTCGTCCGCATTCTCTTCGCCGGTGAGGCGCGCGGCGTTGAAGCCCTCGCCGATCTCGACGCCCTTGGCGGCATTGATGCCCATGAGGGCGGAGGCGAGATCGCCGTCGAGCTTGGCATAGAGCGGGGCGCCGAGGCCGGGCGGCACGCCCTCCGCCACCAACTCCACCACCGCGCCAACCGAGGAGCCGGCCTTGCGGATGCCGTCGAGGTATTCCTCGAACAGTGGCACGGTTCCCGGGTCGGGGCAGAAGAAGGGGTTGTTGCCCACTTCGTCCCAGTCCCAGCGGGAGCGGTCGATCCCGATCTCGCCGATGCGCACCACCGCGCCACGCACGGTCACGCCGGCCAGCACCTTGGCGGCGATGGCGCCGGCGGCGACCCGCGTCGCAGTCTCGCGCGCCGAGGAGCGGCCACCGCCACGATGGTCGCGGATGCCGTATTTGATGTCGTAGGTGAAATCGGCATGGCCGGGGCGGTAGGCGCCGGCGATGTCGGCATAATCCTTGGACCGCTGGTCCACGTTCTCGATCAGCAGCGCGATGGGCGTGCCGGTGGTGACAAGGCCGCCCTCGGGATGGGGCAGGGTACCGGACAGCACCTTCACCTCGTCCGGCTCCCGGCGCTGGGTGGTGAAACGGGACTGGCCGGGCCGCCGCCGATCAAGCGCGGCCTGCACCTCCTCGACGGTGAAGCGCACGTTGGGCGGGCAGCCATCCACCACGCAGCCGATGGCGACCCCATGGCTTTCGCCGAAGGTGGTCACGCGGAACATGTGGCCGAAGGTGTTGAACGACATGGCGGCTTCAGGTCCTAGAGATGCTTCCGGCTCAATAGACGAGGATGGCCTGCAAGGAAACGATCAAGGGAATATCCCACCCCCGCCGGCATTTGTGGCACCGCAGTCACACAGGAGGGGCATCCTGTGCTATGACGTGCGCCGACGGAGCACCACACCCCCGCCATGCCACTACTCGAAATCCTGATCGTCCTCGTCCTCGTTCTCATCAACGCCGTTCTCGCAGCAGCGGAATTGTCGATCGTCTCGTCTCGCCCCGCACGGCTGAAGACGCTGGCCGATCGCGGGAACAAGGGGGCAAAGGCGGCCATGCGGCTGGCGGAGGACCCCGGCCGCTTCCTCTCCACCGTCCAGATC
>JAEWBL010000171.1 GCA_023391175.1 Pseudomonadota bacterium | reverse complement strand
ACATGCACCTCGACGTGGCCCTGCGCCTGCGCGCGCATCTCATGGCCGAGGCGGTGCAACAGGCGAAGCTGCCGGGCCTCATCGACCTCAACCCCGGCATCCGCTCGCTCCAGATCCATTATGACGGGGCGAGCCTGCCGCGCACCAAGCTGCTCGACGCCCTCGCGGAGATCGAGAAAAGCCTGCCGGCGGCCGAGGACGTGGTGGTGCCGAGCCGCATCGTCCACCTGCCCCTCTCCTGGAACGACCCGCAGGCGGAACTCGCCATGCGCAAGTATCAGGAGCTGGTGCGGGCCAATGCGCCCTGGTGCCCGGACAACATCGAGTTCATCCGCCGCATCAATGGTCTTGAGGACGAGCAGGCGGTGAAGGACATCATCTTCGGCGCCAGCTATCAGGTGCTGGGGCTGGGCGATGTCTATCTCGGCGCGCCGGTGGCGACCCCCATCGATCCGCGCCACCGCCTCGTCACCACCAAATACAACCCGGCCCGAACCTGGACGCCGGAGAACGCGGTGGGCATCGGCGGCGCCTACATGTGCATCTATGGCATGGAGGGGCCGGGCGGCTACCAGCTGTTCGGCCGCACCATCCAGATGTGGAACACGTGGCGGCGCACGCCTGCGTTCAAAGACAACCCATGGCTGCTGCGCTTCTTCGACGAGATCCGCTTCTTCCCCGTCTCCCATCAGGAGCTGATGGAGGCACGCGAGGCGTTTCCCCACGGCGCCTATCCGGTGCGCATCGAGGAGAGCCGCTTCTCCTATGCGGACTATGCCGCGAACCTCGCCGCCAATGCCGGTGCCATCGCCGCCGGCAAGGCCCGCCAGCAGGCGGCCTTCGAGGCCGAGCGCGCGCGCTGGAAAGCGGAGGGGCTGGATAGTTTCGTGGTCGAGGACGGCGCCGGGATGCTCGGCGAGGGCGAGATGCCGGACGGCTGCTTCGGCGTTTCCGCCAACGTGCCGGGCAATGTCTGGAAGGTGCTGGTGGAAGAGGAAGCGGTGGTCGCCGCAGGCGACACCATCGCCATCATCGAGAGCATGAAGATGGAGATTTCCATCACCGCCCACGCCGCCGGCCGCGTCCGCGAGATCCGCGCCGCCCCGGGCCGCACCGTCCGCTCGGGCGATGTGGTGGCCGTGCTCGAAACCGTGTGAGGACCAAGATGACCAACGAGACCCCGCTCAGCGGCCCTCGCGCCTCTCTCCCGCCGGATGCCGTGCCCATCGCCGTGGTGGGCGCGCATCTTTCGGGCATGCCCCTCAACGGCGAACTGACCGGCGCCGGCGGCGTGCTGGTGAAGAGCTGCCGCACGGCGCCGGACTATCGCCTCTTCGTGCTGCCCGACACCACGCCCCGCAAGCCCGGCGTGGTGCGCGCCCCCGGCTTCTCCGGGCCGGGGCTGGAGGTGGAGGTGTGGGCACTCGCGCCCGCCGCCTTCGGCCGCTTTGTCGCCGCCATCCCCGCGCCGCTGGGGGTGGGCAAGCTGCGGCTGGAAGACGGCACCGAGGTGCCCGGCTTCCTCTGCGAGGCCCATGCGGTGGAAGAGGCGGAGGAAATCACCGCGCTGGGCGGCTGGCGCGCCTATGTGAGCGGCGGCAGGGGCGTGGCCCAGGCCTGACACCGCAAGGGGGGCCTCACCGCCCTCGCGCCCCGGACGCATGCAGCGACAGCGGAATGCGATCCGGGGCCCAGCGCAATAGTCCGCCGCAGGCGCTTCCCGATCCCAACGCTCTCAGGTTTTGCCCCGCTGCGCGGGAACTCTTGCGCTGGACCCGGGCTCGGCGCTCCGGCTGTCGCCGTCGCTGGTCCGGGGAACCGATGGACCCTTCACCGCGTTGGTGAGAAAATCCGTGCTGCAGCGCACGCGGCGCCCTCGTCCAGCGCCAATCATTACTTCGTGATCCATTAAGAGAGCTGAACAAGTGCTGAATCCCCGGCCGCTCCGCGCGCCCGCGCAGCACCACGGCACCGCCCAAGCCGCCTTTCTTTTCAACATGCTGACCGGAAAACTTGCCCGCTTCGCAAATTGCGAAAGCGTGGCCGCGTGTTTACGCTTCGGGAAGAACCTGTTCAGCCCCCATTAAGACAAGTAAAAATCCTTTTATTTCCGTGCTTTAGCAAAGTCTTCATCGGCACCTGCCATCTTCATCGAAGTTGGTTTGAGTAACAGGTGCGTAGACATGACGGATGCCTATCGTCCGAGGGTCAAATATGTGATCGGGCCGGACGGGGGACCGCTGACCATCGCCGACCTGCCGCCGCCCGATACGCGGCGCTGGGTCATCCGTCGCAAGGCGGAGGTGGTGGCAGCCGTGCGCGGCGGGCTTCTCTCCCTGGAGGAGGCCTGCAAGCGCTACACCCTCACCGTGGACGAATTCCTCTCGTGGCAGGCCTCCATCGACCGCCACGGCCTGCCCGGCCTGCGCACCACGCGCATCCAGCACTACAGGCAGTAGTTTTCAGCTTTGACCAAAGGCCCGTGAGCAAGGCTCCCGGGCCTTTTGTCATGCGCCCCCACAACTGGGACGCCCCGGCGTCAGCCGTGCATCAGCGCGGTGACGTGGGCGGCGGCAGAGGTGGCGAGGCCTTCGAGGTCGTAGCCGCCTTCGAGCAGCGAGACCACGCGGCCCTCGCACTTCTGGTCGGCGATCTCCATCAGCCGGCGGGTGATCCAGCCGAAATCCGTGTCCACGAGGCGCAGCGAGGCGAGCGGGTCGCGCACGTGCGCGTCGAACCCGGCCGAGATCAGGATCAGGTCCGGCGCAAACGAGGTGATGCGCGGCAGGATGCGCGTCTCCATCGCCTCCTTGAACACCGCGCCGTCGTCGCCCGAGCGCAGCGGGGCGTTGACGATGGTGTTCACCGCCCCCGTCTCGCCCTGCGCCCCGGTGCCGGGATAGAGCGGCATCTCGTGGGTGGAGCAGTAGAGCACGCTATCGTCCGCCCAGAAGATCTCCTGCGTGCCGTTGCCGTGGTGGACGTCGAAATCCACGATGGCGACGCGCTGGAGGCCGTATTTCGCCTGCGCGTGGCGCGCCGCGATGGCCACCTGGTTCATCAGGCAGAAGCCCATGGGCTTGCGCGTCTCGCAATGGTGGCCCGGCGGGCGCATGGCGACGAAGGCGTTGGAGACCTTGCCCTCCATCACCTCGTCCACCGCGAAGCAGGCGCCGCCCACGGCGCGCAGGGCCGCTTCCCAGCTGCCCGGCGAGAGGATGGTGTCGGAATCGATGCGCACCAGCCCGTCCTGCGGCACGGCCTCGCCCATGGCGTCCACGAAGTCCGCCGGATGCACCCGCATGATGTCCTCCCGCTCCCCGCGCGGCGCGAGATCGCGCACGAGGTGGGAGAACTTCTCCTGCTCGAAGATGCGATCCAGCACGCGGAGCCGGTCGGCGCGCTCGGGATGACCGGCGGGCGTCGCGTGGCTGAGACCGGCGGGATGGGTGACGAGCAGCGTGGACATGGACAGGAACGCCCTCCCTTGGCGCAATCTTTACGTTCTTTATTGTGCCATACCATATTCCAGCAGCACCGGGAGGATGTTGCGCCGGATCAAGACTATTGCCGCCGAAGGCCCCAATGGCCTCATCCCTTTGGGTGCGGCAGCCTCAAAAACACCTTCGCTCAATTCCCGTCGAGGCGGCGGGAAAAGACGATGCGCGGCTCTTCCACATAGCCTTCGGCAGCATAGAAGCCGCGCACCTTCTCGTTGTCCGGGCGCACCAGCAGCATGAGCTTGGGGATGGCACGGGCGCGCAGCCAGTCCTCCAC